>CACYNF010000026.1 GCA_902775595.1 uncultured bacterium
CGTATATGTATACGCCGAGCGGGTCGAAGGACGCGCAAATCGCCCGCCCTGCACAGGGAGTACCGTTACCCGAACCGTGGCCGCACACTGACAGGCAAAACCAGCACGATACCGTTACCCGACCGTGGCCGCACATTGGAAGGCAAACCGGCATAGCACAGGCAAGAGCCACACGCATCCAACGCGAAGCAAACCACGCAGTGAAAAAAAGCAAAGGAACAATAGAAATCAGAGCGTGTGGACAGCCCAGGCGGAGAGGCCCTTTTTGCGAAGGGACCCTGCGACTTCCTCGGCCCGCGCCGCGGATTCGACAAGCCCGAACACCGACGAGCCGCTGCCGCTCATCGCGACGCCGATCGCGCCGGCCGTCCTGAGCGACGACATCACATCGGCAATCTCCGGATGCAGACGGCATGCCGGAAGAGCGAGGTCGTTCGCGAACGACGCCGCAATCCGGCCGAGATCGCCGGAGGCGAGCGCGTCAAGGCAAGCGCCGATCGCGGAAGGATCGGCGATGTCGCGGGCCGTGCACCGCGCGTAGACTTCGCGCGTCGAAGTGTGGATCCCTGGGTTCACGAGAACGAGATCGAGCCGGGGGCAAGAGGCGCGCTCGACCACCTCGCCGCGCCCCTGCATCACGACAGGCCCGCCGAAGACGAGCGCAGGCACGTCGCTCCCCACCTGAGCGCCGATTTCGCAAAGCTCCTCGCGCGAGCGGCCGAGATTCCACATCTCGTTGAGCGCGATGAGCGCAGCGGCGGCGTCCGCGCTGCCGCCGCCAAGCCCGCCGCCGGCCGGGATTCGCTTCACGACGCGGAACGCGGCTCCCCGGAAGGGATCAAGCGCGCGCGCGGCCTTTAGTATCAAGTCGTCCGCATACCCGGTGTCGGAAGCGAGCGTCTGCGAAGGCTCCACCTCGATGGTGTCGGAAAGCGAGATAGGAACGACAAGAGACCGGAGGGCATGGTAGCCGTCCGGTCTCACTCCGAAAACCTCAAGCGTGAGGTTTACCTTCGCGAAGGCCTCAGTCCTCATCATCGTCGTCGTCACAGGGCTCGTCGGCAGAATCGCCCTCCATGCCGAACATCATCGCGGCCGTGAAGAGGCTCCCGAAGCTCCGGCACTCGTCGGCCGAGATGCGGAAGAACACCCTCTGGACGTCGCCCTGCCGCCAGAACATCGTCGCGCAGCCGCACTTCGTCTCTACGGCGAGCTGGTCCAGGACGGGCTTCATCACCGCGCGCTGCTCCTCGGGGATGAACGCGGCAGACTCGGCGGCCGTGGCCTTGACTATCGACGAGATGGAGAAGAACGACACGGCGTAGGGCTTCTTCGACGCCGCCTCGGGCAGCGTCGCGGCGAAACGCTCGGCCACGGGCCACTGCGGTACGAAGCCCTTGACGACGGCGGCAAGCGCATAGGCCGGAGTGTCGGCGGTGAACTTCTTCGCGGGCTTGATCTCCTGCGCCGCCTTGGCGAACCCGTCGACGTCGAACTTGGCGAACGGCCCGCCGTCCGGCTCCTTCGCCGCCTTGCAGATGGCGGCAACGTCGAACACGAGGCGGAGCCCCTTCTCCGTCTTTCCGAGCGAGACGAACTTAAGCACGTCGAGGCCGTTCTTCTTGAAGACCGAGATTATCTGCGCCCAGCTCTCCTCCGTCAGCTGGCCCGCGCTGCCCGCGCCCTCGGCCTCGGCATCTGCGTAAATGGCGTCCTTTCCGGCGAACGCGAAGGGCGTCTGGCCGAGCGGCTTGAGCCCGCACTTGTCGTTTTCGCTGTCCTTCGCAAACCGCATCGCCATGCGGACGTCGATGCCGAGATCGGAGACGCGGAGCCCGAGCGACAGAGACGTGGCGCTCTCCAGCGACGTCAGGAGATCTGGATTCACGTCCTTTGCGGACTTGACGGCGGAGGCAATGGCCTTGAACGCCTTCTCGTCGACCCTCAGGCGAGCGACATCGCCGTCCATCGACTTGGACGCCGCAGCGATTTCGCCGAGCGCGAGCTTCGCCTGGTCGAGCTTGTCGCTCGCGCCGGCCCACTTGCCGTCGTCGGAGAAAACGACATACGTCGTCGAGTCGGAATCGTCCTCGTCGAAAAGACCGCCCTTGACGACGATCACACCGTTCGTCTCGGCCGCTCCTTCATGCCTCTTGAGGAACTCGTCCTTCGTGGCGGCCACCGGGTAGAGGACGGCGAACTCGAGCGAGTCGAGCGACTCGGCCGGCGAAGCGGAGATCTTGTCGCCGTCGAGGAAGATGGCGAACGACATGGGCGTCTTCTCGCGCATCGGGCCGAAGAACTTAATGAGGGAATTGTCGGCGATCGCGGCGGCCATTCCGGCGGCGGCGAGGGGATTCCCGATGAACGAGCCCACCTTGGCGACGGCAGCTCCCTGTGTCGACATGTCGGCGACCTGGAGCGACCCAACGCGCTCCCATGCGGCAAGCGCGGAGAGCGAGACTGCAACTACAAATGCGGAGAGGAGCTTTTTCATTGATGAGTTCCTTTACTTGTGGTTTTTTGTTGTCAGATCTGCAATGGCGGCGTCCACAGACGCGAACAGCTTGTCGAGCTTCGCCGTGGGAACGGTCGAGAACGCGAGACGGATAAGCCCCGAGAGGACTATCGTCCCGACGGAGTACTTCGCGACGAGGTGCCTGCGCACCTTCTCGGCGTCGACGCCGATGGGCTTTACGCACATGAAGTAGCCCGAGTTGAACGGCATGACCTCGAAGTGCCTCGCGTACCCGGGATGGGTCTTCAATATGACGCGTATCTGGTGGTAGCGCTTCTTGAGGACGGCGAACTTCTCACGCTTCTGCGCGACATAGCAGGGATCCTCGAACGCATTGATCGCGAGATGCTGGCCGATGGCGTTCACGTTGGAGATGCCGGAGCGCACGTTGCCCGCGGCCTTCGCCTCGAGCGCCTTCAGCTGGTCGGCCGTCGCCCCCTTGAACGCGAAGCTCACGAAGCCGACGCGCATGCCCCAGACGTAGTCCTCCTTCGTCGTGCCGTCGAGCTTGACGGCAAGGACGTTGCGGTGCAGGTCGGAGAACTCTGCGAAAAGCGACTCCTCGTGGATGCCCTTCTCGTAGACGAGCCCGAAGTATGCGTCATCGCATATGACGACGATCTTCTTGCCCTTCGCCGCCGCGGACCTCACAGCGGAGACGATTCTTTTCGCGTCCGCGAGCGTCGCCGTGTAGCCGGTCGGGTTGTTCGGGAAGTTGAGGATGAGGATCTTCTTCGCGCCGGGCGCGAGGAGCGCCTTCTTCATCGCCTCCGCGTCGAATGCGCCGCGGCGGAAGGTGTTGAAGTGGACGACCCTGCAGCCGACCGCCTCCTGGAAGATGAGTTCGTAGTTGTCCCAGTAGAGATCGGGGCAGACAAGCGTGTCGCGCGGACCAGCGAAGAGCTCCGCGCAGATGCGGATGCCGTGCGTGAGCGCGTTCGTGACGACGGGGTTGGAGAACGTCTTGCCCTTGAGCGAGGGGTTCTTGGCGAACTCCATCGCGCGCCACATCTCGCGAAGCTTTGGAAGGCCGAAGCTCCCGGCATAGAGGAACGCGCGCTTGTCGAGCCTGACCGCCTTTCTGAAGCAGTCCATCACGAGCGGAGAGCCGTCCTCCTCGAAGGCCATGCCGACCGTTGCGTTGATTTCGCAGGACTTCGCCTCGGCCCCCTGGCCAAGTATCCCGCCGTAGGGGAAATACATGCGCCGTCCGGCGGGAGAGAGAAATTCGGCCGCCGGGCCGAGCGTCTTGTTAAGTTTAAGCGCCAGCTTGTTCATGTTGGGCGCATATTATACCAAAAAGGAACGGGCGCGGGAACCATGTCCCGCGTCCGATTGTTCCCTGCGCCGGAAAAGCGCGTTACTGCGCCGGAGCGGAGCCGTCGTCGCCGTAGCCCTTCGACTTGAGATAGTCGACGACCTTGCCGACGGTGGTGAGGCTTTCAGCGTCCTCTTCGGGGATCGCCGCGCCAAACTCCTCCTCAAACGCCATGATGAGCTCGACCGAATCAAGCGAGTCCGCGCCAAGGTCGTCGATAAACGACGCCTCCGGCGTAACCTGTTCGGCGTTGACGCCGAGCTGCTCAACGATGATGTCCTTCACGCGTTCTTCAAGCTTTCCTGCCATAGTGTTTCAACTCCTTTGTTGTTGATGCCGCTATTATACTATATTTTTGCTCCGTTGCGCAAGGGGGGGTCTGAGAATTGTTTATCCCTGTCGAAAAATGCAAGTCTGGCCACAAGAACCGCGATAGCGCCGAGAGCGTAGGTCCCGCCGAACATCGCGATGCCGTGCTGGTAGGAGAAGTGCTGCCCGACGTAGCCGAGAACCGCGGTCGCGGGACATCCGATGAGGAACGCGCCGCAGAGGTAGACGCCCATCGCGGCGGCGCGGTAGCGCACGTCTCCCGTCTCCAACGAGACCGAGACAACCGAAAGCGCCGCTATTAACAGTATGTTCATCACGGTTTATATGACATCAAACTTCGAACAAGGATAGACTGTCAAAAAAACCGAACTGTGCATTTACAGACGGCGCCCGAAAAACCGGGCTGACCGCCTCCAAGGAAGACCGTAGACTCTCCGGCGGGAACGGACGGCCGGCCGGCCTCGTCGTAGACGGCGAAGGCCGATTTCGGAAGCACGACGGACACAGTCCTGCGCTCGCCCGGGGCGAGCGAGACGCGCGCGAATCCCTCGAGGTGGTGGCGCCGCCGATCGCCGGAGCCGGACGGGGCGCGGACATACGCCTGGACGACTTCGTCGCCGGATCGCGCGCCGGTGTTCGACACCTCCACGGACACGCGCACGGAGCCGTCCGCACCGGGTTTCTCCGCCTTGGCGTTAGCGTAGGCGAACGTCGTGTAGGAAAGCCCGTAGCCGAACGGATAGAGCGGCTCTTTCGTCGCGTAGCGGTAGGTGCGTCCAGCAAGCGAATAGTCGGCGAAGTCGGGCAGATCGCCGTACGACCTGGGATACGTGATGGGGAGGCGTCCCGACGGATTGCTGAGCCCGAACACCGTGCGCGCGATCGCCTCGCCACCGCGCTCTCCAGGATACCACGCGACGATGACGGCGTCGGAAAGCTCCGCGACGGGGGCGAGGTCGAACGGACTGCATCCGAACACGACAGTGATGAGCTTCTTGTCCCTGAACACGTCGCGGTAGCCCCTGAGCGTCTTCATCTGCGCTTCGGGCAGTCCGTACTGCGCACGGTCGCCCCCCGCGTTGTTGACGGAGCACCCCTCCTCTCCCTCGTCGTCCGCCGTTATGCCGAGGCACAGGACCAGCGCGTCGAGGCCCCAGAGCTCCGGCTCCGCCGTGACGCGAATTCCCGGGCCGGCGACCTTCAGCACGCCTGCCAGGACCGTGGACGGCTCGTCCGTGTAGCCGCAGTAGTTGCCGAGCAGGGCGACGGAGTCCTGCGCGCGGAGTCCCGCGACGCCGACGCAGGAGGTCTTCTCGGGGTCAAGCGGCAAGGCACCGTTGTTGTGGACGAGCACAAGTGACTCCTCGGCGAGCCTGAGGGCGAGCGCGCGGCTTTCGCGCGTCGCCACGTCCTTCGCGCCGAGTCCGTCCCACGGGGTGGAGCCGGGGGCGTCGAACTGTCCGAGCAGCGCGCGGGTCGTGTAGAGCCGGCGCAGCGGTTCGGCGAGCTGTTCGCCCGTCACCGCGCCGGAGGCTACCTCGTTTGTGAGCGATTCGTAAGTCCCCTCGGAACACAGATCGAGTCCGGCGGCCATCGCGGCCTTCGACGCGGCGACGAGCGTGTCTGCCTTCTTGTGTCCCGTCGCTATGTCGCCGACCGCGCCGACGTCGCTCACGACGTGCCCCGCAAAGCCCCATTCGCCGCGGAGAAGGTCGGTGAGCAGCCATTTGCTCGCGCAACACGGCTCTCCGTTGATGGCGCTGTATGCGCCCATGACGCTCTCGACCTTCGCGTCCTGCACCAGCGCCCTGAACGCGGGAAAGTAGTATTCGGCCATGTCGCGCCTCGAGACGTTCGCGCTGAAGCCGTGGCGCAGCGCCTCGGGCCCGGAGTGGACCGCGAAGTGCTTCGCGCAGGCTGCGACCTTCAGGTACTTCGGATCATCGCCCTGAAGCCCGCGCACATACGCGGCCCCCATCTCCCCGGCGAGGAACGGGTCCTCGCCGTACGTCTCCTGTCCGCGCCCCCAGCGGGGGTCGCGGAACATGTTTACGTTGGGGCTCCAGAACGTGAGGCCGCGGTAGATGCGGCGGTCGCCCTTCGCGCTGAACATGTTGTACTTCGCCCTCGCCTCGGTCGAGACCGTGGCGCCGACCTTGCCGTACAGTTCGACATCGAAGGATGCGGCCGCCGCCATCGTCTGCGGGAAGACCGTCGCGAGCCCGTTGCGGGCGACTCCGTGCAGCGCCTCGTTCCACCAGTGGTACGCCGGGACGCCAAGCCTCTCCACGCCGGGGGCGTCCATCATCAATTCGCGCAGGCGCTCCTCGGGCGTCATCCTCTCGATGATGGCCGCCGCCTGGCGGGAGGCCTCGGCGCGGCGGGCGGGGCCTATCTCGGCCGACGCGCACAGAGCGAGGGAGGAAGCGCACAGCAATGCAGTTGTCTTCACGGGTTTCATTCGAATGTCTCCTTCCATGTGATCGTCATTTCGTTTTCGCCGAACTCGACAGGCAGCATTCCGCATCAACACACAGGAGGACCGTGTCGCACGGGGCGATCTCAAGACGCAGCGCGCCGTCGGACGGAATGCGCCGCTCGCCAGTCCAGAAATCGGTCACCTGAGCGTCCCCGCAGCGGAAGACCGTCTTCAGCGTGCGGTCCGTCTCGAAGTTCGTAAACGCGTGAAGCGTCCAGCGCGAATCGGGGCGGATGAAGTCCACCTGCGAGCGGAAAACCTCGCCGGGCACGCGGCGTCCGACCGACACGGGGCGGACGTTGAACGTCGGCAGCACCTTGCGCAGCATGTCGATGCGCGGCCTGTCGAGCGCGGAGATCTCGTCGCCGAGGGTCAGCGGCACGCCGAAGAGCGAGTAGAGCGACACGCGCGTGCGCGCCTGCGCGAGGTTCGAGTACTCCGCGCGCAGGACTAGATTGTCCATGTCGCACCAAAGCGTCTTCGCATGGAGGTCCGCGTACTTCAGGAACCGATCCACCCCCTCCTTCACGAACTCGTCCCACTTCGAGACGTCCGCGCCGACTCGAGCTGCGCTGAAGAGGTCGGGGCACGCCTCTACCGCAGCGTCCGTCTCGCCCGAGCACGAGAGCAGATAGGCGTCGCCGACGGCCTTTCGCCCGGCCTCCACCATCCGGCGAACCGCCGCGCGCGACTGGCAGAACATGTCGTCCATCGACCCCTTCGAGCGGTCGAATACGGTAATTGCGTGCGGAATCGTATCCCACTTGAAGGCCTCGTACCCCCACGACCTGTATGTGCCGAAAATCTCAGGGACATACTCCTCGCAGAACCCAGGGGCCGTCGGATCGCCCCAAACCGGCCCGCACCACTCGTTGCTGGGCGGCAGAAGCCACTCGGGGTGCGCCGCCCAGAGCGCGTTCGTCTTCACGTCGCTAACGACCGAAACCCAGAGCCCCGGCACAAAACCCATCGACTTCAGGTCTTGGGCTACGGGCTTGAGTCCCCGCGGATACAGTTTCGTGCGAGGAGTAAGCGAATCCTCCCCCTCGATGGATCCGCCCGGCCAGAGCTGCGGATGGAACCACTCCCAGTCAATCCAGAGGACGGGCTTCTCGACAAGCACGTCGCCAAAGGCGGACATAAAGTCCCGCGCATTGCGCAGGACCTTCTCCTCCGTTGTGCCGAACCACAGCGCGTACCAGGTCATCCATCCGACGGGCGGAGCCTTGAACCCGCCCCGTCGCGCCGGAATCTCGTCGCGGAAGTCCGAAACGCCGTGAAACGCGATCTCGGGCAGACGCCGGAAGACGAACGACTCAATCTCGCAGAGGGGCGTCTGCTTGACGGGCGAGCTGAACGTAAAGTAGACCGCCTGCTTGCCGCGGCAGTCGGACGGCACGTCGAGGAAAACCGTCTCTTCGTGGAACTCATCCAGCTTTCTGCAGCACGGAAGCGCAAAGGTGCCGACCTTGAGTCCGCCGGTCTCCGCGTCGGGACGCTTCAGCCAGACGTCGACCGACGCCGCGACTCCGTATGTCTTCAGCGTGACGGAGAGCGCGACCTTCCCCGTTCCGGCGAGGCGATCGAAGTTGAAATACCTGTAGCCGATCGTAGAGCCGTCAGTGACGTGCGTCATGCGGCAGATGTTCGCGCCGGGATCGTATGGATCCTTCCAGGCATATCCGTCGCAGCGGTGGGGTTCCGGATAGGGGCCGGAGAATTCGAAGAACGGATATCGTTCGAAGGCGGGCCATGGTCCAGTGTAATGGCAGGCGATGCCGGCAGCGTGCGGCTTCGTCGGATCCAGCCCTTCCGTCTCGAAACCCTCGGACGTGTACTCCGCCTCGCTGATCGTCACTTTCCCTCCCAGCCCCGGCTCGACTTCGACAGTCACCGGCGCAACCATCGCCTGCCGCGAGAACTCGTGACGTCCGCACTGCCTGTGATAGAAGAGCCACCAGCGTCCGTTGATCTCGCACAGGCTGCCGTGGGTGTTTCCGTTAGGCGTCGCCGTGGCGACGGTCCTTCCGTCGGGACGCGTCTCGCGGGCGCGTCCGTCGATCAGCGTGCCGCCGTAGGTGAACGGACCGAGCGGCGCGTCCCCGTAGGCGTAGGCGAGCGTATAGTTCGAGCCGTGGAGCCCGAATTCGCCCTTCTTCGTGCAGCGGCTGTAGATGAAGACGTACTTGTCCTGTATCTTGCGCATCGAGGACGCCTCGAAGAAACGATATTCGCCCTCTTCCGTGCGCGATCCAATGTGGTGCTCTCTGACGGAAGTCCCAGGCCTTACGGTCGCCATCGTCGCGGGGTCGAGCTCCGCGCAGCAAGGATTGGCTCCTCCCCAGTATCCGTAGACGCGTCCGTCGTCATCCACGAAGACGGCTGGGTCGAATCCCATCACGCCTTCGGTCCGCGTCGAATCCGCCGCGCTCCAGTTGCAGACGGTGAACGGTCCGTCGGGACGCGACGACTTCGCGACCATCGAGTGCCGCCCGGCGCTTTGGTTGTTCGGGTAGAGCCAGTATGTCTTTGTCCCGTTCTCTTCGGTCGTCACGGCTACGTCGGGGGCGAAAAGGACGTCGCCGAGTCCATCCTTCGAAAGCGGCCTCCCCTCGGCGTCGGCGAGCGACCTGAATATGACGCCGTCAAATCGCCAATTCGAGAGATCGTCGACTGGAGCGGACCACACGACCTGGTCGCGGCCGCAGTATTCGGTCAGCCGCACGTCGTGCGAGCCATAGAGGTACACGCGCCTGTGGCCTGGCTCGTCGGGATCGTCGAAGACATGCGGCTCGCCGTCGGGGATGTACTCCCACAGCGGCAGGAACGGATTCGCGCCGAACGACGCGGCGGCGCACAGCATTGCGAAAACGAGAACAGTCTGCTTTTTCATTTGCGGCCCGCGCTTTCCATAAGTTCGTCTATGATTTCAGCGACCCTTGTGCGCGGCGTCTTCTCGAGGACGCGGCAGCTCGGGGACTTGAGGTCGTAGCGCCACTCGTCGCGCCCCTTGTCGTCGGTCATCTCGTATGTGCCGTATTCGGGCGTGAAGTACGAGTCGACTCCGCGAACCGCGATCAGGACGGCGGTCTGGTCCCACGACGAATGCCCCGCGTGCTGGTCCCAGCTGCGGTGGGTGATCGTCTCGCGCGGCTCCATTGTCCACGCGTATACGTCGTGGACGGGATTCCCCTCCTGCGGAGTCTCGGCGAGGCGTCGTCCCGTGTAGACGTCCTTGCCGTACTGTCCGTCGGTGTAGACCATCGGCGTCGGCCAGTCGCGCAGAACATCGCGAGAGGCGACGGGATCGCCCTTGAAGTTGTACTCCTCGCCCCAGGGATAGAATCCGCCCATCGCGACCCAGCGGACAACCTTCGCCTTCACGAGGTCGCGTCCGGAAAGCGGCGATATCGCGTCAGGCTTGGACGCGAGCAGGTCGCGCAGATTGGTGAGGAACCCCACCGTGCAGACGACTACGCTTGCGTCCGGCTGAGAGGCGAGCGTCTTCCTGTAGACCTCGACCGCGTCCGGTGCGGAGTCAGCGTCGGCATGCCGCACCCACCGCGCGTACTTCCCGCGCAGCCGCACGTACTTGTCGTGTCCGAACGGCGCGCCCCTCACGGCGGAGTCGGACTTCGGCGTGCCTACCGGCAGGTCGGGGCGTCCGCAGAACGCGTTGCATATCTCGATCGCGGCGACGGACGCGTTGCCGCGCGTGGAGCTTACGGTCGCGAGAATCTCGCACTCGCCGCGGTCCGCAAGCGCGTGCAGCGTCGCGAGCGCGCCCATGTCGTCGTAGTCCGTGATCATGTCCGTGTCGAATATGACCTTCACAGGGGACGTCCCGCCGAACGGACGCAGCTTCACGTATCCGGACGGCGGAACATCCACTCGGCATAGCCCCTCCGCAAGCGTCCGCGAACGCACGCAGCGCCCGAACGTGTCGAACACGTCGGCGACGCGCGCCGAGGCGAGGTCGAGGACGAGCGAACCCTCCGCCGTCGCGTTCACGACGAAATGCGCCTTGCCGTCCGCCGCGGAGCGCACGCTCAGTCCGGGCATATAGACCGCGGTGACGCGCTCGCCGGCGCCTTCGCCGGTGATCAGCGGATAGTTGAGCTCGGGGTGCTCCGGGCGGAACGCACCCTGCTGGAGCGCCGCGCGGTGCGCCTCGGTGAACGATATCCAGTGGCGCATCACGTCGCGGTGCGACGCGGGGATCTTCGCGAGGACCATGGAGTACTGGATCGTCGAGAAGAGCGAATTGAGGATCGGCCGCGCCGCACGCTCCGGCGGCTCCTCGGGCGACCAGACGAGCATGTCGGAATGGACCGCCGTCTCGCCCGAGGTCAGCCGCAGGTCGCAGATGAGCTTGCGTATCTTGTCCGAGTCGGCGGGGCAGTCGAGGGCGCGTATCATGTTGCCGTACTGCCGAATCGCCGGGCCCATGTAGCGCTGGCGAAACTCTATGAGAACGTCAGGCCGGATCTCCGTCAGACGGCTGACTACTTCCTTCATCAATGTGTCGACCGCGACGGGAAGCGAACGGATGTCGCGCCCGGCGTATCCGTCCTTCTCGGCGGGGTCGCCGCTCTCCGGCACTTTGAACTCGTCGATGAAGTCGAGCTTGAGACCGTCGAAGCCCCACTCCCCGACCGCGCGCACGTAGGTCGAGACGAGATATTCGCGCACCTCGGGGAAACGCGGGTCGAGCACCCCGACGTTCGTCGTGCCGGGGTTGATGATCTTGTCTTTGAACCGTGCCCACGCGGCGGACTGGTCGCCGACGAACGGCACGGCGAACCAGAGCAGGTAGCGTTCGATGCCCGCCGCATGCACCTTCGCGACATGCTCCTTCATGTCGGGGAATCGGCTCGGAACCGGCATCCAGTCGCCCGTCGCCGAATAGAAGTTGCGGCTCTCGTCCTTCTGCCAGCCGTCGTCGAGAATCATCGTCTTCATGCCGAGCGCTGCCGCGCGCCTGGCCTCGCCTTCGAGCACGTCCGCATGGACGTCCTGCCAGAAGGCGTACCACGTAGAGTACAGCGGGGCGCGCGCGGCCGGCGGAACCGGACGGTCGGCAAGGCCCGCCGTCGCCGAAATCCAGTCCGACGCCGCGCGGACGCCGTCGGCCCAGAACACGTCTCTCGCGTCAAGACGCACCGTGACCCTGTACGAGGTCGTCGGCAGATCGTCCTCGTTGAAAAATTCGACGCGGCCGTTCAGACTGCAGTCGCTCGCCCCGATCGTCAGCCCGTAGTCGACGCGCCGAAACGCCTCCGAACACGAGAACGCGAGAACGTTCCGGCCGTCGTCCCGAAAAGCGGCGGCGACAGGCGAGCAGAAGGCGAGCTGCGAAGTCGCCTGGATTCTGCCCCACTGCGTCGGCCAGATCGTATATCCCTTCTCGTCGTAGGGCGTCCACACATGGTCCGCCCCCGCGCCCGGCATCGAAAACTCGAGCGCGAACTTCGGCGGACGCGCCGGCGCGTCGCACGAAATGCCGACCGTTATCTCGCTCACGCCGTCCTGCGTCGTCTCCGCAAGACGGAAACGCCATGTACCAGGCTCCCCGCAGGTGATGCGGACCGTCCCCGCCGCGCCGCACGGAACCCTGGACTCGTAAGGCGCCGCAAGGCATGCAAAGGCCGCGGCCAGAGCCAGCATCCCAGCTGTGATTGGTCTTGGATTCATGATGTTCGCGCTCCTCTGTACGTTACTTCGCAGCGGCCTTCGCCGCGCGCCACCGCTGCACCGCCTCGCGCAGAGCCTCGGCGTTGCGCGTGAGGATCGTGCGGTTCGCCGCGCCGGGATAGATGTAGATGCACTGGTCGTTCATGTAGTTGTTGACCTCGTCCCACATCGAGTTGCAGTACGTGAACCCGTAGGCGAAGGCGAAGAAACCCCATCCGTCGAGGTTGTTCTGGAGCGCGAAGTCGACCATCGAGAGCATGTCGTTCGTCGACGACGGGGCCTTCTCCCAGAAACACGGCGTCGTGTAGCTCATGAGGATGTCGAACTTCGGCCCCTGGCGGCGCAGCTGGGCGGCGTAGTCGCCGTTCATGTGGATGTTCCAGAAATGGTCGGCGTACGGACAGTAGCAGTTGACGTAGGGCGTCATCTTCATGTTCGACTCGGGTCCCGCGCCGAATATCTCGCCGGGGTTCACCCAGATGCGGATGTCCTTGTCGACGGCGCGGAACTTCTTTGCAAGCTCCACCCAGCCGTCCGACATCGAGTTGTTCGGCTCGTCCATGAAGCTCCACGCCCAGTCCTTGACGTCGTAGCCGAGCTTCGCATAGCGGGACTTGACCTCCCTGATGTGCTCGGGCCTCACGTCGCCGTCGTTGAGGTGGGTCGTCAGGCGGATGCCGTACTTCGCGGCCTCGGCCTTGCTGACGAGCGCCTCGCCGATCACGTTCACGCCGAGATCGCGGAACGTCTCCCAGTTCGACACCGTCTTCCACGGAACGGCCCAGCCGTAGACATACGGCACGGGAACGGTGTCGGGATGCGCGTCGAGAACCTTCACGTTCAGCACAAGCTCGTGTTCGCCGACCGAAAAGCGGACGGACTCCTTCTTCGCGCGCCTGTCGCCGCGGATCGATATCCACAGTCCGACCGTCTGCTCCGGCGGGGCGAAGACCTGCTCGCGCTCAAGGAGATGCTGCGGCGTCCAGGCGCCCCAGCCCGCGAGCGAGAACGCGACGACGCGCCACCTGAGAAGTCCGTTCGCGTCGCCCTTCACCTTCGGCGTGATCTCGCGGTGCTTCTGCGTGTTGTTGCGCACGAGCACGAGCACGGTCGCCGTCTCGCCGTCCCGAACCTCGACGTCGTACGGATCGAGGTTCTCGGTCTCGCGCGGACCTTCCGTCTGGGAGAAGCCGATCCACGGGTCGTACTGCCGCCAGACGGTGAGCGGCTCCTTCGCGAGCGGCGGCAGGGCGACGCCGCCGCCTTCCGGCACGTACGCAAGGTCGTCCGTCACGATCGCCGCGTCGACATGGCGGTACGTGGAACCGCCCTCTTGCTTGTACAGACGTAGACGCACCTTCCCCTTCTCAAGCTCAAGCGGCAGCTTGATCCACGACATTCCCGGATGGGCCTGGTTTTCCGTCCAATCGGACTGGAGATACCTGTCCCCCAGCACAGTGCCGTCCATCTTCTCGACCCTGAAGTGCCATCCGGCGAGATAGCCGCCGACCTCGTTGTAGCGCAGCCACACGTTGTATGTGCCGTTCGAGGGCACCGTCACGTCCTTCCAGGCGTCCGCCTCCTCTCCGCCGTAGCCGGCGGTGAGATGCTTGCCGCCCGACGAACCGCCGCCGGCGCTCTGATACCAGCCGTTTTTCACCTCGAATTCCTCGCACTCGACCTTGCACTTGAAGTGCGTGCGGTCGATCCCCGCGAGGAACTTCCTCATCTCAGCCTTGCCGTCCGCGACCTGCTTCGGCGTGCCGATCAGGTTCTCGCCTTCGTCAAAGTAGACCGTCCCCGCCATGCGGCCGGCCTCGACTCCGTGCACTTTCCCAGAAGCAAGGTCGGAGAGGAACTGCTTGCGCCATCTGCGCCACAGCTGCTTCAGCGCAGGAGACGGCCTTGCGGAACACATCGGACGCCTCGACCATAGTTCGCGCATCGCCGCGTCGCCGAGCGTAGCCGCCTCCCCGGGCTTCGCGATGGGATCCGTCGACAGCACGATTTCCGCGACACGCCGTTCCGCGTACGGGCCGTCGTGCGTAAGTCCCCTTAGCGAGACGGCGCGGCGTCCCTTCGCGAGGCGGACGAGCGGAGACGCCTCCCATATCCAGCCCGTCGGTTCGTCGCGGTGGTTCGGCAGGAAGTTCTGCCTACGCCCGAACTCCGCCCAGTCGCAGCGGAATGCGAAGGCGTCCTGCACAACCGTAACGCCAGGATCGGCCTGGGCTGCGAGGCGCCCGTCCTCTATCGACAGTTCAAACGAGGCGACCGTGCCCTGCGTATGGTGGTACTTCACCCACACGCGGTACCAGTCGTCCTTTGGAATGTCGACGCCGGTGCGGACCATGAGCCCGTTGTGCCCTCCCTGGAGGACAATGCACTTCACGCCGTCAACATCGCCCTCGCCCCACTGCCTCAGCGGCGCCTTGGCGAAATCCGCCGCGGCCAGACGGACAACCGTCGGCTTCTGGGCGACGTTCGCCACGGGCTTCTCGGCCATCAGCTGCCTGCGGAAGCCCGGGTTCCCCCTGCAGTAGTCCCGGAAGTGCGTGAAGCCCGTGATAGTTCCGCCGAGCGTGTCCCAGTTGAGTTCGTCCGGCTCGTCCTCCACGGCAAAAGCGGCTACGGCGATGAAGACCGGCATGGACAGCAGAATCAGTTTTCTCACAGCGGCTCCCCGTTGATCGTTATGTTCTTTTTCGAAATGCCACCAAATGAAGTCCCTTCCTCGGGATGGATGCCGACAGTCGGACGCTTCGCGCCTTCGCCGACGGTTATCGCGACGTCCTCGATCGTCAGCCTGCCGAAACTGCCGAAAGGCTCGTCCTTGCGCGACTCGCCGTACATGCTGCCCGGACCGAACATCTTGTAGTTTGTCACCGTGATCGCGTCGCCGCTCCATGGTTCCGTCGATATGTACTTCTCGTCGCGGAAGCGCTGCATTACCGACGGACGCTCGCTCCTGTCGTACTCGATGCGGATGTTGCGGTACGTGATGTCCTCGATCGGGGCAGGGCCGCCGAGGTGTACGCTTATCGCGCCGTGGTTGTTGTGGACGAGGTCGCAGTCCTGGAATACGATACCCTTCATGTACGGCGCCCACGTCTCTAGGCCAACCTCAAGCGTCCTTCCCCATCCGCACCAGCATACGCAGCGCTCGGCGCGTACGTTCTCGACCGGAGACTTCTCGTCCGACATAAGCCCCTTCACGACGATGGAGTCGTCGAACGAGTGGAAATACGAGTCGCGTATCAGCACGTTCCGCGAGTTGCAGATGTCAATACCATCGGTGTTGTACCGCCACGCGCCCGTCACCTTGATGTGCGCGAACTCGAGGTTGCGGCTGTTGAACGCGGAGACGCACCACGCCGCAGCGTTGACGACGACGGGTCCGTCGACGGTGACGTCGGACGAGTCGAGTATCTGTATGCCTGAGTCCTGGTCGTCGCGGTAGCAGTCGTACCCCGTGCGGCGGTTGCGCGATCCTTCGATTACGCCGTAGCCGAATATCTTCACGTCCTTCACTCCCTTTGCACGGAAGCACGCCTTCACCATGGCGTCCTTGTCTATGTAGACCCGGTCGTGGTCCTTGAGCGTCACGAGAACAGGCTCGTGGAGGCCGGGCCCGAACGTCAGCGTCGCGGAAGTCCTTTCCTCGGCGAAGTCGCGCTTCGGCTCGACGAAGAGTTCGAGCGGAGAGTGGCAGCCGTCCAGCTCGAGGACGTAGTGTCCGCACTTCGGCACCGTGAAGAGTATCTCCCCGTCCGATGCCGTCGGCACGATGCCCGACGCAAGTGGACGCACCGTCACGCGCGAAAAGGCCCTGTCGGGCTTCACCCTGCAGACGACGGGGCCATCGGCCTCTATCGTCGCGAAGCCGGCGACTTCCGTCTGGTCGACAGGCCGCTGGTAGTCCTGCGGCAGCTGGTTGAACGGAACGGCGGAGATACGCATCGGCGTCACCTTGGCAGGACGGCCATCCACCCAGAGCGCATACCCGGACTTCGTCGGAAAGAAGCCCTCGAGAATCCGTGCGGCAATTTCAGCCATGCCTGCGTCGCCCGGATGCGCGGCGACTCCCGAATGGGCGAAGAGTCCGGTCGCTCGCATCCCCGGCTGGTCCGCGACATCGGCGCGAACGAACGTCACGTCGAGATCGCTCGCGACGTGCGCCATCTCGGCGTCCTTCGCGGCGTTCGGCCAGAACACGCCGCGGACGACGACGTTCGGCTTGGAGCGTCCGGGCATCAGAGGGCGCAGCAGTTTCTTGAACGCCCTGCGGTAGGCGAGACGATCGGCCTCCGAGGACAGGTCCGGAACATTTTCGCCGAGCGCAACGACGACATACTCCGGGCGGAACGCGACGACGTCGGCAAGCAGGGAGTCCGCAGCAACCGTCTTGTATTCGCGCTCGAACGCCGCAAGGTTGCGCACCATTACAGAGGGCTTGCGACCCGTCTTGTCAGCGATGCCTTCCGTCACGAGGTGTACATAGTCGCGCGACGCCTCACTCGCCGCCATACCCCAGCTGTTCGTCCAGCCTATCGGCGCAAGCGGCCCGTGAAGCGTTATCGAATTGCCGATGAATGCGATGCGCACCCCTTCCGAGGCGAGCGACTCCGCCGCGTAGGACGAGGCGTTCATCGCCTCTGACGAATTGCGCGCCGCATCTGACGCTGCACACGGTCTGAGCGCAAGTGCCGCAGCGGCGAGCGCAAAGAGGGATCCCGTGCGCATCATCTTACAAAGATGGCAAGCCCCGGTTTCGCGACATCCTTCTCGCTCCAGCCGTAGAACTGGATCTCGGCGGCATTCCCGCGCCAGGGATCTGAATCGCGAACACCATCGGGCAATCTGAGGAATACATACTTGAACGACTCCGTGGAGCGGCATGGAATGTCAATCCACTCGCGGTAGAATCCGCCAACTGCGCTGAGATCTGACGGCAGGGGCTCTGAGATGGCCGTCGCGCTTCCAACTGGATCCAACTCATCATTCGATCCATACACTGTTACACCGGCCATGCGCATGTAAGTCCACCAGGGGTTGTCGACGCAGTATACGCGGCACTTTTCGACGAATGCGGCCTTGCCGTCGGCGAACTTCACGCCGAGCGCGGGGTTCCCGGCCTGTTCAGCGGTTCCGCCGTCCACCGGTCCGACCGACGCCGTCGTTCCGATGTTTCCGTCAAACGCCTTTCCCGGTTCTCCGCCCTCGACAAAGGGCTTGTCACAGGCCGAGAATACCTCGCAATCCTTCAGAAACGTCTCGTCCGCTGGGTCGCGCTCAAGTCTGCGGATCCTCGCGCCACGAGCCTTGCATTCGTTAACCTTGTACCAGCGCTCTTCGCCCACGGCCAGGGTCGTATCCGTCCAGCTCGCCGTCCCCGCGGGAACCGTTGCAACCTTCTGATAGGATCCGTTCGCCTTCCGCGCAGCGTAGATGTCGGTTGGGCTGCCAGCGTCCGCAGCGAAACGGACCGTCGGGTAGCCTGTCGCAAAATCGTCATTGAACACCTGCACTCCTTCGCTCACCTCGAATTCCCAGATTGAGAACCATCCGTTGTAGGCGCTCTGAAGACGGATGAACCGCGTCTTCACCGGTTCCGCAAAGGTGATTACGTGAAGACGCGTCCTGTCGAGGTCTTCGCTCACCGGCAGCGTCCGGATGCGGGTGGAATTCTCAAAGGACGCGTTGTCGGCGATTTCGACGTAAACGCCGTCGCCTTCACCGCCGTTCGGCAAGTATGCAATCTGTCTGATCGTCTTCTCTTCGCCAAGGTCAAGTCCGACATACATCGCCCACCACTCATTTTGGAGCAGATAATATGTATCGGACTTGCCGTCGAAAGCGTTTGCAGCCCGATTCTCTCCTTCCGTATAGCACAGAGGTGTACCCGACAGCGGGAAGCGCGCGTCCACTTCGAACTCACGCCAGAGGTCGGGATGTGCCACGGCGGCGATACGCCAGTGCGTCAGTCCGCGCAGCGACGGATCAGGACTGTAGATATTCGGCCCGAACGGGTGGTCTGAATTGACGGCATTGGACCCCACAGCCACCTTCGTGTATGTTGTCCACGTCACGCCATCAAGTTCGCGCCGCTGCAGCACATAGTCGGAGACATTAGATGTGAAATCCTCCACCCAGACGTTGAGGTGTCCGTTTATGGCAAACGCCCTTGTGACGACCGGTGCCGTCACAGGTCGAATAACCGTGACTGCCGCAGGCATCGAAACTTCGCCGGACTCGCCGACAGCGACGACGAGGCACTCGAAGTCGTCCGCAAAGCCGTCAATTTCACCTGCCGGGAAGGTTTTCGAGGCCGATCCACCGGCAGCGGCAATTCCTATCTCCCGGCGTACATCGTCGCCAAAAACCGCATATATCGTCGCGCCAGCGCCGCTCGACGAAAGTTCAGCCGACACCACGACCGTGCCGTCGGCATTGCACGTACATATCGGCGTGGAGGCAAACGAAGGCAGCGCGACGCCCGGGCTGACGGCTGGGCTGTAAAGCAACGATGCCGCGCTGCTCATTGAGACATACTCCGCCTTGACCCAGTCCGCGGACGAAACGCCCGCCCGTAGTCTGGCCTCGTCGAAATCGCCCCGCCACGGATTCGCCCCAGTCTCCGAAGAAAGCGCGCCGATGCATAGCGCAAGATCGCGCTCGGTCACAGCTCCGCCCATCGTACCGGACGCCTTGAGACTGCCGTCGAGATAGCACGCGACGGAATTTCCGTCAATCGTAATGGCGAAATGATTCCACCTCCCGTCAAGGTCAAAGAATCCGTCGGCAGAGCCGAACTGCGAGCCCCACGCCGTCCCGGAACCGGATACAAAAAGCGCATCCGATCCGCCGTTCAGCATCACAAGAACGCCGCCATTGTCGGTACAGTCGCCGAAGGAACTGTTGCACATGAGAATATGATCCCACTCCATGTGGCTTCCCGCGCCGCGTCTGAGCCAGGTGGAGAAGGTGAATGCCGTTCCAAGCTGCATCGCCGTCATCGTCGGGAGTACGATTCCGGTCGGGTCATTGTCTCCGTTCGCCCAATTGTCGCGGTAGCCGCCGATCTTGCCGTCGGACGAGTGCCCCTGCGTATGCGACCTTGCAGTGCCCGTAAAATTGTTGGTTGTCGCGTCAGCACAGGCGAAAGTCTCAGCGTCTTCGTCAAGGTGATAAACCGCCCTATAAGAACTCCACGCGGATTCCGAGTCTGCCGCAGGCTCCGCAGAGGCGTTCCCGTACCACATCGCGAACTTCGTTCCGCGCGACAGCGAAGGTAGCTTCACCCAAACAAGCGATTCGCCGGTCGTGCTCCACACGGCCACTTCATGAGGATACCGCGTCGTTCCCGCCTCGTCGGTAAACAGCAGATCAGCATCGTTCGACAGAACGAAATCATCGTAGGAAAATCCGCTGATGTTTGATCCGAGGCGCACGAGCACCGGAAAATCCGTGAGCGTTACATTCTCCGCTACAAGCGAATCCGCGACTGTTATATGAACCACCTTCGCGTAGCCGTCCGTCAGTCCGTCGTCCGCTACCGCAAACGTGTGACACATCGCCGCCGCAATGGCCGCGACAAACAATCTGATTGTTTTTCCACTCATTTCTTCTCCTCCAAAATCATCTTACAATCACCGTGAAACCAGGCTTAGCCCCTTCGGCCTTCGTCCAGCCGTAGAATTCAACCTCAGCGACGTTGCCGCACCACCCGCCGTTGTCGGCGCCGCTATGGCTGCGGACATATACATAGCGGTATGCCGACGCGGAGGAACATTCGACGTCAATCCAGTCAGCGCCGTCGTCAGCGACCACTTCCGACAGCATAACCCCGCCCTTGGCGATTTCGTCCGGATCATTCGTTCCAAACACCGCCAGACCAGTGACGCGACTTCTGTATCCCGAAAACGGGGCGAGCCGGCATTTCACAACCCGGATCTCTTGGCCGAAGTCAATGCCGATGGCAGGATTGTACAGAATCCATCCGCCGTTGTAGCCGTAGATGTTCGGTGTCGTCGAAACATATCCGTCGAATGCCAGCGAGGGAACGCCGTTCCCGTCCTCTCCAGCCGGATAGTTCTTTCCGAACACCGCGCAGGAGCCTCGCAGCGTCGTCTTGTCCGAAAGTCGCTCAAGATGATAGTTTCTGACATATGGGACTCGACGGTTGCTCAATTTGCCCACCGTGCCGTCCGAGGCGATCTTGGCGACACGATACCAGTTCGTGGTCCAGAATCGGGCCTTCGAATCCGACCATGTCAACACACCTTGCGGGACCGAACCGACCTTTACATAGCCGCCATTTTCAGCGTCGGCTCGGAAGAACGCGACCCCACCAGGGCCCGAATAGCTTTCCGCGTAGGTCAAGGTCGGCACTCCCGTATCCTCGTCGACGCTCGCAATTTCGACAAGCCCGTCGGCCTCGGCCTCGTCATACGTCGTCCACCCGTAGAACTGTATCTCTGCAATGTTGCCGCACCAGTTCGACGAGTTGTCCACTTCACCCTGGTCTGGATTGTAGACGTAGAGGTAGCGATAGGAGTCTGCACTGCTGCACGCCAGCTCCACCCACACGCCGGGCTGCGCGCCTGAAACCGCAACAGAAGAAAGACGCGTTCCGCCAGCGGGAATGTCGTCAAGCGAATTGGCTCCGAACACGGCGAGTCCGTTGGCGCGCCCGGCCACCCAGTCCGCGCACGGCTGCAGGCGGCAGGAAACCACATGTGCCCGGATCGCCTCCCCGTAATCGACGCCGACCCCCGGATTGTAGAGATACCAGTTCCCCCATGAGTCCGACGTGTACGCGCCGGGGTTCGTCGCGGCGTCGCCGTCGAACGCAGCCTCCGGCCCCGTCTGCATCACCCCGTAGCGGGCCATGAACGGCGTGCAGTTGAACGTCTGCGCCTGGTTGGAAGCCTTCCTGTCGATCTGGTGTATGCGTGTGTAGGACACGACGTAGTCGGGATTCAGCGACGTCTTGTACCGGGCCGTAACGCCCCACGGAAGCGACTTGTCGAGAAGCGTCGTCTCGCCGGCCGGAATGGTGCCGATTTCCTCAAACGCCCCTGTGCCCATCGCACGGTAAATCGTCGCACCGGCCGTGTTTTTGTGAATGGCAATGCTGGCATAGCCCGTTTCCTTGTCGTAGCACGAGACCTTCAGCGCCTCCTCGAACTGAATCTCGGCCACATTGAACCAGTAGCCGGAGTCCGCCGCCATCCAGAGGCGCATGTAGCGCGTCAGAACCGGCGTTTCAAGATCGACATGGTATGAACTCCAGGCAATCTCCTCGTCGGGAATCGTGTAGACCGTCGTGCGGTCCCCTTCCTCGAAAGTCCCGTTCACGGAACTCTCGAAGCGTGCCGTGCGCATGTTGCTTGTCGCAACGCCATAGTTGGAGCGGGGTATATACGAAATACCGCTGACGAGCTTTGGAGAGCCGAAGTCGACCGATATCCACTTCGTGTCGTTGTTCGCAGGCTCGAAGTATGTTGCGGGCGCCCCGTCGAACGCGCAGTCTCCGGGAGTGGATCCGTCATATTGCGAGGCGAAAGAGACAGTACCTGAAATCGGCGTCGACGAATTCGCGGTGAACGAAGTCCAGTTCTCCTCGATATCCTCGTCGGATGCATAACGGATGCGCCAGTTGTTCTGTCCGGAAAGCGACTGATCCGGCGTCTCGAGGAGCCAGTAATAGTTATCACCTCGGGTGTATATTCCGTACAGGCCGCCGACATCGGTCCAGGCAGCCGCACTGTCGTCATACCGCTGCAGCACATACAACGACGCGTCTCGCTGTTCTGCCGTCGTGTTGAGCAGAACCGAGAGCCGACCGTTCATGGCAAACGCGCCCCACAGTTGAGGTGCGGCATCGAGAAAACCCGCCAGCATCGCGATTGCTGCGGTCACGGCAAATCTTACAGCGGCATGAAACATCATGGACCTCCTTGAACGTCTCAACATGATTATAGCATAGCTGGCTCTCGGCTCGCACTTGATATTATCGCAAATTAATTTAATTTTTTCGCAATGCCGAAACGGCGAAATCACTCCGTCTGGAGCGCGACAATCGCCGCGCCCACCATCGGCGCGTCGTCTATCTGCGGCAGAATCTCGTAGTGGATTCCGCGTGCCGACGTCAAAAGACGGTCGAGCTCCATGCGGACGATATCGGGGAAAGACACGGTCCGCGTCTTGTAGTAGGTGGATCCGTCGGCGCAGATGGCCACGGGCCGTGCCTGGTCGCGTCCGGACTCCGACTTTACCGCGAACGCGGCGAGTTGCGCCGCGGAGAGAACCGCGGCCCGGGCGAATACCGGGAAAACGAGTTCGCGGGCGGTCGCTGCCTCGCCGGAATCCGCGAACACGGCGGCAAGCGGGTTTTCACGATCACCGCGGACGCGACCAGAGGCGAAGTCGTCGAGGTCTATCGTCTCGAGCCGTGACACTTCATTGAGAGCGGATGCCGTCCCGGAGGAGAAGAACCCCTCCGCGCCAGCCGTCTGAAGCAGCGCGAGACCGACATTTCCGAGATAGGCGCCGGCAATCATCTTCTCGAAGACGAACGTACCCGGACGCTCGTTCTTCGCGTCGGCCGCGCGGTCGAAGTCGCTCTGCGCGATCTTGTCGAACGCGCCCGACTCGGAATTGACCACCATGCCGCCGAGAGACGGCTCGACATACGCCGCGTTGGTCCCGGTGCCGAGGATGAACCCTATGTACGAACCATACTCCCGGGTTCCCTCCTTAGACTTCCCCGCAAGAAGCGTGGCGACAGTGTCGTTCACGATGGCGACAGATCCCTTCCCGATCCTATACACGAGTTCGCGTCCGACGAAATCCCCGACAATGGACGGCGCGCGGATGTTCTTCGACCATTCGAGGAGCCGGGCATCAAGATCGGGCGTCGCCTCGCAGGTGTACGAAAAGCACCATCCTATTCGCGACACCGTCGCGCGTCCGCGCAGACGACGCACTTCCTCCGCGAACGCCGCGTAGAACTCGGCCTTCCCGACCTCGCCGCGCGTTCCGGGCATCGGACGGTTGAGGCGGTCCTTTATCTCGCCCCGACCCGAGACGAGCGCGCTGCGGAAATTCGTCCCTCCCGCATCAAGCACGACCGCGGCATCCCTGTCCGAAACCTTTCCGCCGAGACGCACGTAGGCCGGAATCATGCGGAGCGACGAGGGCTCGTGCGAAAGTCCCTTGTCCATTTCGGAGAGGAATGCAGAGACAAGCGACTCCCTGTCGAGCGTCTCCGCCGTCTCGAACCCGTGCCGCGCGAAGAACCGCGCCGTCCTGTCGCTGAAGTTTTCCATGGTTTGCGTCCTTCCTGTTGCCTCACTTCTCCTTCGGCTCCGCCGTGCGCATGACGCCGATGGCCTTCAGATAGGCGGTGTCGGGAACGGCGTTTTCACAGCGGCAGTTGCGGATGAATTCGTCCATCAGCCGGCGGGCGGCCGCGCGGTCGGGCCGATGCTCGCGTATCTTCGCATAAGACGCGCGGTCGCTTTCGGCAAAAGCCGAGACCGTCTCTTTCCAGCCCTCGGGGAAAGGAAAGTTGAACCATCCGCCTCGGCCCGCCATCTTGTACGGCCAGAAAGTCCAGCCGATGTTCTTCTCGTCCATCGACTTGACGATTGCCGCGCACCACGCAGGCGCATTGTGCCCCGTCTCGCCCATGTACATCGGACGATTCACCTTGTCGCGAAACGCGGCGAACTTGCGCACCGGCCCGTCATCGTAGTCCGGTTTGCCGAAAGCGTAGTGATGACAGGTGTACATCATGTTCGGATCCTTGTCGAAGCTTTGGTACATGTAGAAGTTCGTGTTCCACTGTCCGCCAGCCAGCATCACGACATGCCGCCGGTCGACCTGCCGAATCGCGTCGATCGCCCTGAACTGAACGGCCTCAAGCCTTTTGTTCAGCTCGTCCGCGTTCGCGAAGTGATGCGCGATCGGTTCGTTCATCAGATCATATCCGAGTACGGCCGGCTCGTCCGCGTAACGCGCGGCGATGCGTTGCCAGATGGCGCAGTAGAGCGCCTGGGCCGCGTCGCTCTCGAAGAGCCCCGGATACCCATGTGAGTCGTCGATGTTGTCGCCCGTGTTCCCGCCGGGACAAGCATGCATGTCGAGGACGACCCTTAGCCCCTCCTGTCGGCACCAGCCGATCACGTCATCGAGGCGCCCGAAGCCGTCCCCAGGCCCCGTCAGGTCCATGTAGTCCTCGTCCGTGAAGAGCTTGTAGCTGAACGGCACGCGCACCGTGTTGATGCCGAGGGCCTTCAGCCGCGCGATATCCGCCGCGGTGATGTAGGCGTCCTTGAACTGCCGCCAGAATGCGCGCGTCTCCTCGACACCGACCAGCTCGCGGAACATCTCGTCGATGAAATGAGCCGAATTGCAGTTCCCGAAGCCGAACATGTATCCTTCCGGCAGGAGCCAGTTGCCGAGATTGATGCCGCGTATTCGGTAGACCGCGCCCCGCCCGTCGACCAGGTCGGGCCCTCTGACGCGGATGAAGTCGTCCTCATCCGGCCGGACTTCTTCGCGCGGATTCATCCAGACGCCGAATGTCACGTTCGTGCCGCGGTTCGCGACGGCATAGTAGGGAATCGCGAGCAGTCCCTTCCCGTCGGTAACGACGCTCACCCCGCCGAGGAAGTCGGGGCGCGGCTCAAGCCTCAGGGCGGACTTCGCGGGGACGCGCAGCGCGTCCCAGTCCGGATTGTCCGTCTTCTCGAACGCATACACGAGCGGTCCCGCCGCAAGCGCCACCCTGCCCGCCACGTCGGCTACTTCGGGACGCGCCTTCACGACGCGCGGCGAACAGTCGAGCGTCAGCGTAACGGTGTCGCCCTTCCTCCACGCGCGCCTGAGTGTGACGTATCCAGCCTCGACGACAAGCGGCTCAGACTTCCCGTTCACCGCAAGCGTCGGTTCGGCGACAGGCGTCGCCGTGTAGAGTCCGAACGGATTCTCGATTCCGCGCGCCCATCCAGGTATGCGAAGGCGCAGTGCCATGTCCGCATCCGTGTCGAAGGTGACGGTGATCTTTCCGTCGAACGGGTAGCGCGTCTCCTGCCGCAGCCTGACTTTGCTGCCGTTAACGAACTGCCGCGTCAAGCCCGCCACGTAGAGGTTGACGGCAATGCCGTCCTCCGTGCGCGAGTAGACGTATCCCGGAAGGGCCCCGGTAAGTTTCAGGAACATCGGCGGACAGCACGGACACCAGTGCCAGTCCCAGCGGTTGTGCGAATCGCTCTCTATCGGATTCTGATACGTGTAATTGTGTCCGTCAAGCGCAACTGCGGTCAGTAGCGCATTGTAGATCACACGTTCCATTTCGTCCACGTACCTGCCGTCTCCCGTCAGCTCCGCAAGCCTCGCCGAATAGAGGCAGCTCCCGATCGCCGCGCATGTCTCGAGGTACGCCGCCGGAGGAAGGAAGTAGTCGGGTCCGAACCGCTCAAGGTCGGAAAGCGCGCCGACGCCGCCCGTGATGTACATCTTGCGTCCGACCATCGAATCCCAGAAGCGCTTAGCGGCAGAGGCCCAGACGTCATCTCCCGTCTCCTTGGCAAGCGCCGCGAGTCCGCAGCCGAGCAGCGTCGCGCGCACGGCGTGTCCTTCGATGGAGTTGTATTCCGAAAGCGGGATGCGATCCATCGCGTAGTCCCCCCACGACGGACGCCTCTGCGGATCGTCCGCCGAGTAGACTTCGTCGGCATGGACCGATATCCATTTCGCCGCCGCGTCAAAGTCGTTCCCCCACTCCGGTCTGCCGCAGTTGCGTCCGCGCGAACGCATCCAGTATTCGACGAGCGCGATGTAGTCGTCCGGACGAGGCTTCACCGGCAGAGCCCCGGCGAGAGATGGGTACATTCTGAAGATTCGCGCAAGTAGCACGACTGGCTCCTCCGGGCCTGAATGCGTAGGCACCCGGTTGTGCCTCGGCGACGGACCGATGGTGTCGCACAATAGATTCGCGGCGCGCACGGCGCACGCGAGCAGCGTGGTGTCCTGCGTCGACCGCCAATGGCGGACACCTGCCTCGATGAGCATCCCGAGATTCCAGATTTCGTGCTGCGCAACGAGGCACCCGCCGTTCTCGCCCCACTTGAACTGCGGATGGCAGAGCTGGTTGTGCGTGTTTAGATATCCGTCCGGCTCCGTCCCCTGTGCAGCGGCGATGCGCGCGGCGTATGCATGGAGCCGCGCAGCAAGCGCCGGATCGCGGTGCGAGAGAAGATAGTCGCTCGCACCTGATATCGCCTCGTAGACGAGTCCGTTCGCGAAGTGCGGACCCTTGTGCGCGCCGTTGGCGCGCTCCCCCGCAGCGACGTGGTCGAAGTTCGCGAACCAGTCGTCCTTCACGCCGTCCTTGCGTCCGCGCCCCTCGAACTTGTCGAGAACGTCCGGAAGCGTCACCGTGCGCCAGACCTTGAACTTCGGGCTCCAGAAGGCGTCGTCGATGCGGACTTCCGCCGGCGAGACGAATTCCATGCGCGCATGAGGCGCATAGGCGAATCCGCAGAGCGCAGGCGCCGCGGAAAGAACCAGTGCTGCGTATTTCATCGGCTTGTCTCGAACTTGAGCATGGGAAGCCAGACCCTGTACGCGCTCTTGCGGTCCCAGGTGAGTCCGGCAGAGGCGAAGTCGCAGAAATGCACCATCTCCGGGAGCCAGTCGCGGGTGCTCTCGGAATGGGTTCCCGTCGGCAGCGGCGCGGCAAACGCCATCCAGAAGTCCGAACCTGCGCGGACGCGCTCGAAGCGGACGGCCGGGGCGTCGGACGATCCGTCGGACTGCATTGACCCGGCCCGCGCGAAGTCGGGACGCAGGACCTCTCCGATGTCGCCGTCGCCGAACCGGAGGTCGCGCGCGAGCACGACGGGTCCGCGCGTGAACGCGACGCAGCCGTTCTTGTAATGCGCCCTCACGTCGAACTGCGCGGTGAAGTCTACGTAGTCGCCCTCCTTCCACACGCGGCGGATGTCGAGGTACTTCGATTCGCCGCGCGGATTGTCGCATGAGACAACCTCGCCGCGGTTGACGCGCGCGTCGAGCCGCGGGCACCAGGAAGGCACGCGGATGCGGAGCGTGTACTCCATCGGCTCCGGGTTGCGGCACGTGAGCTCGACGAGCCCCATCTCGGGATAGCGCGTGTAGACGTCGTAGACGGCCTTCTTGCCGAGCGCCGGAATCTCCGCCGCGAAGGTTCCCGACGCGAAGTGGTTGAACGCGAGCGTGTCGCCCGACCCGGCGAGGAGCGTCTCGAGCCAGACGAGGAATCCGCGCGGGCCGTTCGCATTGCAGCAGTTCGTGTGCATGCGGCTGTGGTCTTCGCCCGGACCGCGCGTTCCGGCGAGCGGACAGTACTGCGAGAACTCCCCTCCGTCCGCGCGCATCGTCGCGAGGTAGATGTTGAAGAGCGTCTTCTCGATCTGGTCGATCCAGAAGGAGTCCCCCGTCTCGAAGTAGAGCTTCTCGCAGAGGCGCATCCACGTCGTAACGACGCACGTCTCGTTCTGCCTGTTGTAGACGTCCGTCTCGCGCTTCGCTCCGTCGTACCAGCGCTCGCACGACGCCGCGCCGCCGACGATGTTCACCTGGTGCTCGCGGGCGAGGCGGGCGAGCGCACGGCGCGACTCCATGCCGTCGGGGTCGGCGTAGTCGTAGATG
>CACYNF010000027.1 GCA_902775595.1 uncultured bacterium
ACCTATTCGGATGAAACGCCATGACTGACTTGACTGAAAAGACGCTCGCGACCGAGCGCAAGTACACGGGGAAGATAATCAGCGTCGATCTTCTCGACATAGAACTGCCCGACGGACGCATGGCAAAGCGACAATGACATGAAGAGAAGCGATTTCAACAAGACAATCCAACACATTTGGAAACGCCTGCGACACCTACCAGTTTACCGACTACTCGCGCTACGACATCACGCTCTTCGACGAGGCGGCTAAGCGCGCCCACCGCGACGCGCAGTTCCCCATCGACCTCGCCAACGCCCGCGCCCTCGGCAGACGCCTCATCGAAAAGGCCATGACTCACATCTGACGATCTCGCAAAAGAGAATCCCTTGTCCAAGATTTTGATTGTTTCGCTATTCGCAGCCGCCTTACTCGCCGCCGGGTGTAAATCCGACAGGGCGAACCGACAGCATGAGGTCTGTCACACCGTCGGTTCGCATCGCGTCTGGCGCAACAACGTGAGCGTCCACCATCACTACGCCAAGCCCGCAGAACCGGACGCCGTCAGAACGACACGGTGACGCCGACGCCGCCGTAGAAGTTCCACGAATCGGCGTACTTGCTGCCGTGGCTCCACGCTCCGTTGTACTCGCGCGCACCGTGGCGGAGCTTCGAGTCGAACCAATAGTCGCTGTAGGCGACGTACGCCGTCAGCGCAACGTGGTCGCAGACAGCCCACTCGAACTCGCCCATTATCGTCGTGTCCATTAGCCCGGCGTGGTCGTCGGCAAGACCGTATCCGCGCGTGCGGTGCTTGTCGCCGAAGCCCTGCCCGACGGACGGAGTGAACGTGAGCGTCGGATCGTCGTCGTCGCCTACGAGCGTGAACGTGTGGGCGAGGCTGAAGTTCACGTACGTGCCGTCGTCCGCCATCAGGTCGCGCTCGATGGCGAGCGTGGGCTCGAGCCAGAGTCCGGTGAGGCCGAACTCGAGGTTGATGTACTGCGTGTCGCCCATGTCCTTGTCGGCGCCGCTGGTGTTGTGGTAGCGATGGCGGCGGATATACTCATAGATGTAGTTGAGGTCGACCGAGAGAGCGATGTCATCGGTGAGCTCGAACTCGTGCGCGAGCCCGACGATTGCGTCGAGCGTCGTCCACCGGCCTGCGCGGTTGCCGTATTCGCCGCGCTTGCCGTTGCCCTTGGTGAGGTCGAAGATCGACTCGACTCCGACGTACGCCCAGTCGAAGAACGTGAGCTGCGCGCTCGGCGTGAGGATCGGATCCTTGCCGTCTACGACGCCGTATGTCATGTACTTCGAGTCGAGCTGGAGGCCGAACTCGGCGGAGACTATCGGCGTCTCCTCGACCTCGCCCTTCTCTGCCTCGGCAACTTCGTCCACTGCCGTCGCCGCCGCGACGCATCCAAAGACTGCCGCAGCGCACAACATTTTTCTGATGTTCATTCTTGTTTCCTTTCTTGAGTTTGTGTGTACTGTTTATGTTTGTTATATCTAATCTATTTAGCTTCTTCTAACTTAAACGGCATAATAACCTTAATCCGCAAATCAAATTTTGGATGTCAGTCTCCGCAGCAGTCGCAGCAGGAGCAGCCGCTCTTGCGCGAGCAGACCTTACGCGAACCGCCGCATTCGCAAGGCGCACCCTTCTTCAGGCAGCGCCGCATGGCCATCGCGGCAAGCGCGACCACAATCACCAGGACAATAACAGATGCGAGATTCATTTGATTTATTGGAAACAACTAGAACAACTTGTAAAAACAACATTTTCCTTCTCGCCGCGCAACCGCGCGGCGTCTTTATAACCGCGCACAGTTGTGCGCGGAAGAACAAGAAGTTGTTTTTTAAAGTTGTTCATGTTGTTTTAAAAAAACTCATTCCTGTGAGAACGATTGCACAGCGCTGCACAGATATTCATTGCTTTGACGGACGGAAGATCATCCAGAGGCAGAAGAGGTCGGCAAGAATCGCGACCGCAGTCCAAATACCGAAGCCACCACCCGCGAACAGCACGCCAAGCCTGTACACGCTGAGCGCGAGGACATACCCGACGAAGAGCTGGAAGCCGATCGCGAACCAGCCCCACTTCTGCGAGCCCATCTCGCGGAACGTCACGGCAATCGCGACCATGCAAGGCGGGACAAACAGGTTGAACATCATGAACGAGAGCGCGGCGAGCTTCGGGAAGTCGCCCAGAGCCGCGAAGAAGTTCTGTATGTGCGCACCGCTGGAGACGCCCTCCATTCCGACGGTGACGAGCTTCAGCGTCGCAGTCGCCTGCTCCTTCGCGATCTCGGCGGAGACGGACGCCGCCGCGCCCTGCCACGAGCCGAAGCCGAGCGGCTCGAATATCCATGCGATCCAGCTGCCGAGATCGTGCAGAATCGACTTCTCGATCTCCTCGTCGGCGAGCAGGTTCAGCGACCAGTCGAAGTGCATGATGAACCAGAGGAACACGCACGCGGGGAATATCACGAGGCCGGCCTTGAGTATGTAGCCCTTGAGACGGTTCCACGTGTGGTGCCACACGCCCGATACCGTCGGCATGTGGTACGCGGGGAGCTCGAGGACGAACGACGACGCCTCGCCCGCGAAGAACCTCGTCTTCTTGAGCGCAATACCGCCGAGGATGATGATCGCGATTCCGACGACGTCCATCATCGCGGCGACGTACCACTGCTCGCGGAAAAAGAGCGCCGCGAACATCGCGATGATGACAGTCTTCGCGCCGCACGGGACGAACGTCGCGAGAATGACGGTCATGCGCCGCGCCCGCTCGTTCTCGATGGCCCGCGCCGCCATCACCGCGGGGACGCCGCAGCCCTTGCCGACGAGCATCGGGATGAACGACTTGCCGGAGAGCCCGAAGCGGCGAAGGAGGCGATCCATTATGAACGCGACACGCGCCATGTAGCCACAGTCCTCGAGGAACGCGAGGAAGAGGAACACGATGAAGATGACCGGGACGAAGCCGAGAACAGTGGCGACGCCTCCCCAAGCGCCGTCCACGACAAGGCTCTTCACCGTGTCGTTCACACCGGCCCTGTCGAGGGCATCCGTTATGAGCGCGCCGAGACCGGGGACCCATACGCCGAACTGCCCGGGATCTGGCTCCTCGAACTCCTTCGCCGCATTGTATGCGGCCTCGTCGATATCCCACTCCTCGGCAATCTCGCCGGTCTCCTCGTCTTCGATGGACGCCTTCTTTTCGCCGGCCTCCCACGCGGCCACCGTGGCCTCGGCCTTCGCGAACTCGCCCTGCGCGTCCTCGAACTCCATGCCCTTGTACTTTCCTTCCTCACGGCACTCGTGCGTCGTGAACGGAAGGTGCCATCCGTCCGCGAGGAAGCCGTCGTTCGCCCAGTCGGTTAGGACGGTCCCAGGGCCGTTCTCCGCGACGGCAAGGAACCACATCGCACAGAGGGAGAGAATGAAGATCGGGAGCGCCAGTATCCGGTGCGTCACGAACTTGTCGATCTTGTCCGAGAGCGTCGCCTTCCCCTTGCGGTTCTCGTTAAGGGCGAGAGACTTGTCCATGAGCTTCTTGATGAACTCGTAGCGCTGGCTCGTTATGATCGACTCCGCGTCGTCGCCGAGCTCCTTCTCGCAGTCGCGGATGTGCTCCTCGATGTGCTTCATCTCGCCGACGCCGATGTCGAGCTTCTTGATGATCTCGCGGTCGCGCTCGAAGACCTTGATCGCGTACCAGCGTATAGAGCGGAGCGGGACCTTGCCCTGTATCGACTCCTCGATGTGGGCGATCGCGTGCTCAACGGAGCCCGAGAACACGTGCGGCACGTCGGGGAGCTTGCCGGGGCCTTTTTCGACGACGGATTTCTTCGCCATCTCGACGACCTTCTCCGCGGCCTCCATCCCGCCCTCGTTCTTGAGTGCCGAGATCCCGACGACCTCGCAGCGAAGCGACTTCGCGATCTTCTCGAAGTCTATCTTGTCGCCGTTCTTCTTCACGACGTCCATCATGTTGACGGCCATCACCATCGGAAGCCCCAGCTCCGCGAGCTGCGTGGAAAAGTAGAGGTTGCGCTCGATGTTCGTGCCGTCGACGATGTTCAGTATCGCGTCCGGGCCCTCCTCGACGAGAAACCTCCGCGAGACCTTCTCTTCGATCGAGTAGGGAGAAAGCGAGTAGATGCCGGGGAGGTCCTGTATGATTACTTCCTTGTGCCCCGCGAGGATGCCATCCTTCTTCTCGACCGTGACGCCCGGCCAGTTGCCGACGTACTGCTCAGACCCCGTAAGCGCGTTGAAGAGCGTCGTCTTGCCGCTGTTCGGGTTTCCTGCGAGGGCTATTTTCACGCTTTTAGACATTTGCCACCTCCACATCCTGCGCAGTCGCGTCGTTGACGGCGATGCGGCTCTCGTGCACGGCGAGAATCATGTTGCCGTAGGATTCGCCCACGACGCGCACTATTGTGCCCGCCACGAACCCGAGCGCGCCGAGGTGCCGCTTCACGGCCTCCTCGCCCGACACGCGGACTATCCGCGCCCGCTCCCCTTCTTTCAATTCCACCAGTTTCATTTCAGCGATCTCCTAAGCTTTACGGCATCTTTGCCGACCCTAATCTTGTTAGACGGCGCAAAGTTTACCAAATCTAAGTCATGGTGTCAATGGGGGTGGCGAAGATTTCTTCACCGCGGAAACATCGGCCCGGGAAAGAAGCCAGGCGCCCTACAGTGCGCGGGCGAAGGTCACCGTGGCCGGCCTAACCGACGGCGCGGACGCGGTGAGCTTCAGGGGAAGGCCCGAGCCGCCGGTGCGCCTGACGATTACAAGCGCCCGCCCGTAGAAGAGCGGGTGCGAAGAGGTGTCGGCGAACGAGTCGGTCCCGTTGTGCGAGCCGTTGCCGACGGCGACGATCTCGCCAGGCCCTTCAAGCTTGAAGTTCACGCGGTCCTTCGCGAGCGGCAGGACAGTTCCGTCTTCGTCCTCTATCTCGACCTTTACGAAACCGAGCTCTCCGTCGGCAAGCTCCGTCTGCTCGGGCGTCAGGCGAACCGCCGCCGGCTTGTACGCCGTCTTTCGGAAATCCTCGCCTATCGGGCGGCCGTTCCTGAACGCGATGACCTTGATCTCGCCCGGTTCGTACGGCACCTCCCACGTCAGGCGATAGCGCTCCGTCACCTTGTAGTAGTTCGGATCATCCTTTTGGACAACGGAGCCGGCATCCTTGACCTTCTTCCTGCGTCCCGCGCTCTCGCCGTTCACGAAAAGCTCCGCCTCGTCTCCGCTCGTGTAGCACACGACCGTGATCTTCTCTCCCTCGCGTCCGTCCCAGTTCCAGTGCGGCAGAAGGTGCACCGTGTCCTTCCTGTCGTTCCAGAGCGAGCGGTAGAGCCAGTAGCGGTCCTTCGGCATGGCGCAGAGATCGCAGATTCCGAAAAACGAGCTGCGGCAGAGCTTGTAGCCGGGCGTCGGCTCGCCGAGGTAGTCGATGCCCGTCCAGACGAACTCTCCGGCTACGAACCTGTCGCGCTCCATTCTCGCGAACTCCATGTCGGATATGTCCGCCCATTTCGCCGCACAGCGGTCATAGGCGTCGATCTCCACCACCGTCTCCCAGTCGTAGTTCGTCGGATTCGCAGACGGAGTCGGAGGGAAGCACCCCCAGCTCGAGAACGCAGACGCCGACTCGGAGTACACGATCGGCTTGTCCGGATACTTCTCCCTCATCGGCATGTAGCGCTCGCTGTAGTTCCACCCCGTCAGGTCCATCGAGGCGTAGTCGCCGCGATCGGCGGACTCCGTGTAACAGCAGCCGATGCCAACCTGGCGCGTCGCGTCTTCGCTCAGAACCGCCTCACGGAAGAGCGCGCAACGCGCTTCGTTGACGCCGTTCGGGTATTTCTCGCTCTGCGGCTGTATCTCGTTCCCGATCGACCAGCACACGACGCATGGATGGTTGCGGTCGCGGCGCACGAACTGCTTCAGGTTGCGCGAGACGTATTCCTCGAGCGTGTCGCCCTCCGCGATGCCCGCAGTCCCGTCCCACTTGTCGAAGCACTCGTCCCACACGAGAATTCCCATCTCGTCGCAGAGGTCGAGAACCTCCTGAGCGGGCGCGTTGTGCGACGTCCTGAGCGCGTTTACGCCCATGTCCTTCATGATTTCGAGCTGGCGGCGCATCGCGCCCTTGTCGAAGGCCATTCCGAGCGGCCCGAGGTCGGAGTGCAGGTTGACGCCCTTCAGCTGCACGCGCCGGCCGTTCAGGATGAAGCCGTCGTTCGCAGTGAACTTGGCGGTGCGAATGCCATAGCGGTACTTCTTGCCGCAGATCGTCGTCTCGTAGAGCTTCGGGTTCGCGACATCCCAGAGAACGGGACGCTCGACCTCGAACTCGTTGACAATCGGGCTCGCGCTCACTGGCGTAAGGTATTCGACGCGCACTTTCGCGCGCTCCGGCGTTATCTCGGGCGTCGTGATCTTCACGGAGCCCCATATCGCGCGGTCCTCCGCATCCTCGACGACAAGCGCGACGTCGCGATACAATCCCGCGCCAGGGTACCAGCGGCTGTGGTGCTTCGTCGTGTCGGCCTTGACGAGCAGCTCGTTCTTCTCGCCGAACTTGAGCTTCGCGGAGATGTCGACCTCGAACGACATGTAGCCGTAGTCCCAGCCGCCGACCTTCTCGCCGTTCAGGAACACCTCTGGGCGCGACATCACGCCGCCGAACCTTAGCGCGACGAACTTGCCCGCAGAGTCCGCGGGGAGCTCTATCGTGCGGCGGTAGTATCCGACGCCCTGCCAGGGGAGCATTCCCGTGCCGTGGTCGAGCTTCTCGTCGAACGGCCCCGCAATCGCCCAGTCGTGCGGCACGCGCACGGCGGTCCACGTCTTCTGGTCGCGCGAGAACTCCCAGCCGTCGTGCAGCACGAACTCGCCTTCCGCCGGACCCTGCTCCGCCGCGAGAACGGCCTTGACCTCCTCTTCGATGGCGCCTTTCGTGCGCTTGTCGGGAGCGAGAACGTAGCCGCGCAGGTAGTACGGCATCCAGCCCTTCGTCCACGAAGTGTCCTTGAAAGGAGCGTCGTAGAGCGCGCGGTCGGGAAGAACGTCGTCAGTCGTTCCGGCCTTGCCGTCGGGACCCTTCGAGTAGAGCGTCGGATATTCGCTCTCGCCGTTGTTGACGTACACGTAGTCGTGCCCCCAGGGGTCTTTCACGACGTGGTTGACGTACGGGCCGTTCCACCCTTTTTTGCGCGGCGTAATCGCCGCGAGCGCCTCAAGCCCCTCTTCCGTCGACGGATAGCTGCCGACGTGGTAGCGGTAGCGGCCAAGCGCCACAGCGACGGAATCGACCGATTTCCTGACTAGGATCTGCGCGCGCGATATCTCCTTGGGGCCGCCCTTGCCCGCGACGGAGAGGATGAGCGAGCCGAGGATCATGAGTCCGAGGATGACGACGGCGTAGAAGACGACGCCCTTCTTCATCGCCGGTGCTCCGCCGCCGAGCGCCGCGCGCTTCGCGGCATACTCGCGCTTAATCGCCTTGATAGCGGCGACGCGTTTCTTCTTCTGCGGGTCCTTCGTAGGGAACTTCTTCCTAAGCGCGTTGTAGTCGACCATGTCATCCTCCTTGAATCATTGATATTATACCATAATGACCTGCGTAAATTCAGCAGAAGCAGAGAACCGCGACGCCGGCCAGGACAGCGGCGAGGGCGATGGCCTTGCGGCGCAGATTAGTCTCGTGGAAGACCGCGCCGCCGAGAAAGAACGTGAGCACGACGCTCGCGCGGCGGATCATGCTGAGCACCGAAATGCGGGCGTCCGGAACTGCGATGGCGTTGAAGTAGCACGCGTCCGAAAGCGCGAGCAGCAGGCCAACCATCGGAATCGTCCACCGCCACGAAAACGGGGCGCTCGCTCTCGACCTCGAGAACCACACGGCAGCCGCGGCAAAGTATATCACGCACATCCCCCCCATGAACCACCAGAGGACAGTCGTCGTCGGGATGCCGAGCCCCCGCAGAAGATGCTTGTCGTACAGCGCCGAGCAGCTGCCGAGCACCGTGCCGAGGAACGCGAGCCAGATAGCCCTGTCGCGGCGGAAGTCGATGCCCTCGCGCCGTGCGGAGAGAGAGAAAAGGACGCAGCCGGCGACTACCATCGCCATTCCCGCGGCCTGGACGAAGGTCGGCGTCTCGGCGAAGACGACTATGGCGCCGATGAGAGTCCACAGCGGGCCGGTCGCGCGTATGGGCGCGGCGAAGGTGATCGGGAGAGTCCTGAGCGCCATGTATGTCGCCGTCCAGCTCGCCCCCACGATCACGCTCTTTACGAGCAGCAGCGCAATTTGGCGCGGCGGCGTGGAGAGCGCCGTGGCAAATGTGCCGCGCGAGACGAGAAACGCCGTCACCGCGAGCCAGCCGACGAAAGTGCTGCCGAGCAGCGTCGGGAACACGGCGTTGCCGCGGACAGACGCCTTCTTGCTGAGGTCGTAGAGACTAAGGACGACGCACGAGGCCAGTATCCAGCCGATCCAATGCTGCTGCATCGCGCTACCCTATGTCCCCTCTGCCTTGCATATGCGCTTACATTATACCAAATTCGCGCCGCAGAGACGTGCCCCGCGCCGTCAGAAGCGGGCGCGAAGCCCGATTTCGAACGTGCGCGGCTCGCCAACGAGGCACTCGTAGAAGTGGCGGGCGGACTCGAAGTACTTCTCGCCGAAGAGGTTCCTCACACCGAGCGAGAGGGTCCAGTTCTCTGGACCGCCGAACTTCGTGAGCGGCACGTACACGTTGACGTCGAACACGTGGCTGTGGCCGAAGTAGAGGTTGTCGTCCACAAACGCGCCGCGCATCGTCGCGAAGCTCTTCGAGCGGAAGCGGTAGCCGCATCCAACGACGATGTCGCGCAGGAGGTCGCAGCAGTCGAAGCGGTAGGAGGTCGAGAGCGAGAACGTGTGGTTGGGGGTGCGCCGGAAGACCGACGGCGCCGTTCCATCGGCGTTGCGGTTCTCGTAGCGGTTGTACGCATACATCGCGAGGACGGTCCAGTTCTCGGTTATGTCGCCCGCAAGCGAAAGCTCAACGCCGCGCGAGTTGCTCTTGCCCTCGAAATAGTAGTACGTATCGTTGTTGATCGTCTCGGCGACAGGAGTGTTGCGCTGGTCGATGCGGTAGACCGAGGCCGAGAACCAGAGCTTCTCGACGGGGCGGACGCGGAAACCGCCTTCCATCTGCGTCGCCGTCCAGGGGTCGGTCGGCCTGTTGCCGTCGGCGTCGCGGTAGCCGAGCGTCGGCGTAGTCGTCTGCGAGACGTTGCCGAAGAAGACGAGCCAGTCGAGCGGCTGGACCGTGAGACCGCCGCGCGGCGAGAACGCGAACTCGTTCGCGCGATGGTAGTGCGTGGTTGCGCCGCTGGACGCGGTCGTCGTCTGCGGATTCTCCGTGAACCAGTCGTAGCGGATGCCTCCGAGAAGCGTCACCCATCCCCAGCCGAGCGAGTCCTGCAGCGTCGCGCCGTAGCGCGTGACGGGAGCGCCGAAGCCGGTCGTCGACTCGCGGTACCAGAAGTCGGGCTGCACGACGAGAGTGTTCCTGAAGCCCCACGGCAGCTCCTCCTTCGTGTAGACCGAGCGCGCGTAGAGGTTGTAGCTGCGGTTGATGCGGTCGGACTCGGAAAAGCCCGACGTCATGTACTTCTCGCCGCTCGCCCATTCGCCAGTCCTGTAGAAGGTGTCGAGCTCGGTGCGCCCCATGTACGGCTCGCGAGTCCTCTGCTCCCAGTCAGAGAACATGAACGCACCGCCGAACTTGAGAAGCCAGTCGTCGGTGACCTGCCAGTCGACGTAGGGATTCAGGTACATCGAGTCGTATTTCGAGCGGTCGCCCTTGCGGCACGAGGACTCGTACCAGCTGTAGCCGCCGCCTGGCCGTCCGTGCCAGACGGGAACGCCGATGTAGCTCGGCTGGTCGGTCTTCTGGAACATCGACTTGAACCCGATCGTCACGTTCTCGACCGGACGCCACGCGAACGACGGCGCGATCGTGTAGGACTGCCTCGGGTCGGCGCCCTTCTGCGAGCCCTCGCCAAGATATGCGGGAGAGAAGACGTCGAACGCGCCGATCGCGCGGAAGGCGAACTTGTCGTCGCCGTAGACCTCGTTCGCGTCGATCATGCCGCGCTGGCGCCAGGTATGACGCCCGACGGAAGTGTTCTCCTGGAAATCGATCCTGTCGCCGCGGAAGTTCGCGCCCTTGAGGTACATGTTGACCGAGCCGCCCGCGCCGGAGTTGTTCTGCTGCGCACCCGCACCGCCGGAAAGCGAGCCGATCGGTCCCTTCACGATCTCGACGCGCTCCATGAGGAACGGATCCATGAAAAGGCCGGCTCCGCTGCCGATCGGGACGACGCCGTCAAACGCGGGCTCGGTGCCGCCCATGCCGCGGATCTGGAAAGTGCCCGGCTGCCGGATGAGAAGCGACTTGCCGCCGGTCTCCACGCCCGGAACGTAGCGGAGAAGGTCGTGGAGGTCGGTCGGGTTGTGCTCGCGGATGAAGTCCTCGGTCAGCGTGTCGACGACTGTCGGCGACTTTTCGGGCGGGAGGTCGGTGAAGGTCGCGCCGTCGACCGTCTCTGGACGGTACTTGGAGAGCGCCGAGCCCTCGACTACGACCGTTCCGAGATCGGCTACGGCATTGGTTGCGGAATTCGCGGCTACCTCATCGGCCCCGCACGACATCGCGAACGAGGCGGCCGCGCACGCGGCAAGACATCTGCTTTTCATACCCCATTCAACGCCGCCCGAACCGCATCGGTTCACGGGCCTCAAAGCCGGCGGGAGGTGACTTCGATCACGCTGACCTGGTTGCGGCGCTGGAGGATTATCTGCTGCACAACACGCGCAGAGCCAAGGACGTCGATTCTCATGCGCGAGACGGTTCCGTCCTCGGTAGGCCCGACGTTAAGGGTCTGGATGTTGTAGCCACGGCCGGAAATGAGGCCGACGATCCTCGCGAGGACGCCCGGCTTGTTCTCGACATAGCAGTTGAGGCGGTGTATCTCCTCTTTCATGCCTCTGCCTCCCTGTCCACGACAACTTCGACGAGCGTCGGCGACTTTGATCTGACAGCGCGCGCAATCGCGGCGTCGAGCTTGGCTCCGTCCGCGACGCGTACGCCGCGCACGCCATAGGCCGCCGCGAGCTTCACGAAATCCGGTGAACGCAGGTCTGTCGCGAAATAGTTGCCGCCGCACTGGTGCCGCTGCATCTGCCTGACAAGCCCGAGCGAACCGTTTGAAAACACGATGAAAGTCACCGGGAGCTTCAGCTCGGATGCGACCATCAGCTCCTCGGCCGTCATCTGCGCGCCGCCGTCGCCGAGAAACGCGACAACTTTCGCAGCGGGCTTCGCGAGCGCAGCGCCGATCGCGGCGGGGATCCCGAACCCCATCGCGCCCATGCCGCCAGAGGTTATGAAGTGGCGGGGACACGTGTGCCTGAAGCGCTTTGCAGCCCAGAGCTGGTGCTGGCCGACGTCAGTCACGACGATTGCCCTGCCATCCGTCGCGCCGTAGACCGACTCGACGACGGTCTGCGGCATGATGACGCCCCTGTGGAGCGGCCTCAATCCCTCCGTGCGCGGACGACGCCGCGCGTTTATCGAGGCGACCCAGTCGGGATGGGCCGCGGGGCGGATGCGCGAATCGACCGTCATCAGAAGCTCCTTCACGTCGGCGGTTATGCCGAGATCGACGGTCACGTTCTTGTTGATCGAGGCGGGATCGCAGTCGACGTGGACTATCTTCGCGCGTCTGGCGAACTTCGCGGGGCTTCGGCCGGTCACGCGGTCGTTGAAGCGTACGCCGAGCGCAATCAGCACATCGGCCTCGGCAATCGCCGCGTTCGCCGCGAACTCTCCGTGGAGCCCCACGAGGCCGAGCGCAAGCGGATCGGTCTCGTCGAACGAGCCGATGCCCATCAAGGTCGTAGCGACGGGGATCCCGGCCTTGTGCGCGAACGCGGCGACGTCTTCAGACGCACCGGACGCTATCACGCCGCCTCCGGCGAGAATCACAGGCCGCTTCGCGCCGTTGACGAGCTTCGCGAGACGCGCGACCTCGGCGGCAGTAGCGGAGACCTCGGGATGGTAGGCCCTGAGGAACACGCGCTCTGGATAGGCCGCGGAGGTGAGCGCCTGCTGGCAGTCGCGCGGAACGTCGATTACGACAGGCCCCGGCTTGCCGTGGGTCGCGATGTAGAACGCCTGGGCGACCGTCTCGGGAATCTCGTCGGCGGAATGGACGAGGAAGTTGTGCTTCGACACGGCGCGGGTCAAGCCCGTCGTGTCCGCCTCCTGAAAGGCGTCGGTCCCGATCTGGTCAAGCGGGACCTGCCCGCACACGAGCACCATCGGAACGCCGTCCATGTTCGCCGCGCCGAGCCCGGTGATCGTGTTGGTGAGCCCCGGGCCGCTCGTCACGACAACGACGGCGGGCCGTCCGCTTGCGCGGGCATAGCCGTCAGCCATGTGGACGCACCCCTGCTCGTGCCGCCCGAGCACGAACCTGAACGGCGCGCGGGAAAGCTCGTCGAACACGTCGACGACATTGCCGCCCGGGTAGCCGAAGACAATATCGGCCCCGACCCTATCGAGGGCTTCGACAAGGGCGCGGGCGCCTGTTCTCTGCTTCGTCTTCAAATCAGCCGCAGTGGAAGAATTCCTCGACAAGCGCCTTCATCGCCTTGGCGCTCTTGGTGACGCTCGCGCGGAGCGTGCGGTCGTCGAACGCCTTGAGCTCGCGGACGATGCCGTCGATCATCGTCGGCGAGAAGACGCCCTTCTCCTCGTAGACGGAGCGCTGCTTGAGAAGCGTCTCGGCAGAGGCCCAGCAGCTGTCGGGAAGCGTCGCGAGGGTGGCGAGAAGCTTCGCGTTCTCCTTCTTGTGGATGTTCACGTTGACGTATGTCGCGTCGGCGACCTTGACGCCGTCCTTGAGGGAGAAGCCGTGTCGGCAGGCGACTGCGAGCGCGGCCATGAGGAGATAGACGTTCGCCGAGGCGTCGGGCGAGCGCATCTCGACCGTCTGCTTCTGGCGGGTGTCGTACTTCGAGGCCGGCTCCTTCGGGTTCGCCTGGCGGCACATGTCGGTCCTTCCCGCCCAGCCGAGCGGAACGCGGACGAGAACCGAGCGGTTGCGGTCGCCCCAGCACACGTTCGTCGGCGCCTCCTGGTGGGGAACGAGGCGGAGGTAGCTCGTCGGATTGGAGTTGCCGAACGCGGTGATCGACGGCGCGAGCTTCATCATGCCGGCGATAGCGCGCTTCGCGGTGTCGGAGATGCGCCCGTTCTTGAGCATCTGGTTCACGCCGTTCTTCATGAGGCGCATGTGGATGTGGAGCCCCGACCCCGCCTTGCCGACGGTGATCTTCGGGGCGAACGTCACGTCGTAGCCGTACTTCGCGCCGAGGTTGCGGATCATCCACTTCGCGATCACGAGCTGGTTCGCGGCCTCCTGCGCGGCGCAGGGCAGGAACTCGACCTCGTTCTGCTCGTAGACGAAACCGTCCTCGGTGAAGTTGCCGACCTCGCTGTGGCCGTACTTGATGAGGCCGCCCGCCTGCGCTATCGCGAGCATGCACTTCTGGCGGAACTCGCCGAACTTCGCGAACGGCGCGGACTCGTGGTAGCCGCGCTGGTCCTTCGCGGGGAACGACTTGGGGTCGGGCGCGATGACGTAGTACTCGAGCTCGCCCATCGCCTGGAACTCGAGCCCCGTCTCCTTCGTGAACGCGTCGCACGCCTTCTTGAGCGTGTACTCGGGGCTAGACTCAAGCGGCTCGCCGTCCTTGTTGAAGAACGAGCAGAGAAGGCAGAGCGTCGGAAGCTCGGCAAACGGATCGACGAACGCGGTCGCGTAGCGCGGGATGACGTAGAGGTCGGACGAGCTCGCCTCGATGTAGGAGAAGAGCGAGGAACCGTCCACACGCTCGCCGCACGTCAGTATCTCGTCGAGATACTCGTCGGAGTGGATGATGAAGTTGAGCGTCTTGAGCCGACCGTCGCCGCCTGCGTACATGAAGTTGACGTGGCGGATGTTCTGCGCCTTGATGAAGCGCTTGATGTCGGCCTTCGTGAAGGACGCGCGCGGTTTTCTGAGGAACGACACTATGTCGGTGAGGTTGAGTTCTACCTTGTTTTCCATTTGTACTCCGGTTTCGTATTTGCTTGAAAAATCCATTAAAGCGTCATGCGGTCGATGTCGGGCGCCCAGGCGGAGCCGTTGGAGACGCGGATTGCGTGAACACCTTCGGAAAGCTCGACTTCAAGCGGAACGTCGACGAACTTGCCGTCGGTCGCCGGCGCGTCGACCCTGACCTTCTCCCCTCCGTCGACCTGGACGAAGAAGTGCCACGCGTCAGGTGCCATGCAGCGGAATACGAGCGTGCGCTTTCCGCCGCGGTCGATCTTTACGTTCTTCCATATGAGATCGTTCGTCTCGCGGTTGCCGATACACGCGACCGCAACGTCTCCCGATGCTCCGGCGAACTCGGAAGGAAACGCCGTGCCCGACTGCCTGGCATCGCGAAGCTCCTGATATTCGGAGAGGAACGCAGTCTCGGCCTCGTAAACGGTGCGTTCGAGGCGCTTTTCCGCGTCAAAGCGGAAGAACCTGGCGGAATGCGGACGCAGGCTGAGCGTGAAGCGACCATTGAAGCTGCCGGGATCGGCACGTTCGACAAGGTCGAAGACCTCCACTTCGCCGCCAAGGTCGAGCGTGCTTGACTCCACCGTGAATTCAAGCGACTCGTCCGAAAGGTTCAGGAGCGCGACATAGCGCGACTTGCCGAAGCGCTCCACGGCGTCCTTCACAAGAACATACCCGTCCTTTCCGACGCGCTGCGCGACATACGCCTGAAGACCGAGGTCGTTCTGGCTCATCGCGAGGAGATAGGGGTTGGTGATCAGATCCATAGTCTGCCCGGGGATCGTGCGCACATCGCAGCCGACGAGCAGCGGGGACGAAAGAATGCACCACGTGCCGAAATGAAGCGTCTCCTCGTCGGCGGTGAAGCCCTCGTCGCCCTTTCCGAAGGCAGTTTTGACGTGCCCCTTGAGATGACCCACCTCAAGCATGTCCATGTCGTTGTACGCGCCGGGCTTCGCATACGGCGAAAGGTAAAGGTTTTCCTTGACGATGCCCTTGAGCGACTTCCAGTTCGCGCGGATGTCGCCGGTCGTGCGCCAGGACTCCGCGATGTCCGCAGCCCATGTGCCAGGGAACGCCCAGCGGCAGAGGTTGAGGCGGACGTCGGTGCGTCCCGTCGCCTTGATCGCCTCGGATATCTCGGTGTAGCGCCGGCGTTCGTCGAGTCTCAGGCGCGATCCGCCGCAGTAGTCGACCTTTATGAAGTCGAAGCCGAGATCGACGAAGTGCAGCTTGCAGTCCGCCGCGTCGTGCCCGTAGAGCCCGCCGCCTTTGCCGCCCTTGTCGTAGTTGCCCTTGGCGTCCTTCCACATGCTGCCGCACGTATCGGCGCCCGCATCGGAGTAGATGCCGGCCTTGAGCCCGACCGCGTGGATTCCGTCGACAACCGGTTTCATTCCGTTGGGGAACCGGTTCGGGTTGAACCTGAGGATGCCGTCGTCGCCGTGGCCCCAGAAGAAGCCGTCGTCGATGTTGACGTAGGTATAGCCCGCAGCCTTGAGCCCGTTGGTCGCCATGGCTCTCGCCGTTTCGAGGATGACGTCTTCGGATATTTCGCAGCCGAACGTGTTCCAGCTCGACCAGCCCATCAGCGGGCGGATCTTAGGGTCGCTCGTGGGGGGAATCTTCGCGGCGTCGAGAAGCCGGGCAGCGCGCGCGGCGACGTCCTCGCGCTTCGCTCCCTCAAGACGGCTCAGGTTGACGTACGCCTTGCCCGCGGCAAGATCGACGCGGATGCGCTTGTCGCACTTCGGGCAGTCGCGGTATTCTACGCGCGGGTCGACGCCGGAAGGCGTGGACTCGACGATGTCGGCGAAAGATGCCTGCGCCCCGGCGAGGGGAATCGCAAGCGCCATGCAGAAGTTAATTTTTTTCATAACCATTAGCCAATGCTTCTTATGATATGTCAAACTACACATTATTCCGTATAGTTGTCTGTCGCAATCCTCTCCATGGCGCATATTATACCAAATCCACGGTTGTCATGAAAGCGACCGATGGCGTCCGGAAACAAAGGCGATGGGCCGCGAAAACGCAGCCCCTCCCTTTTGTGTCGTAACTTCAGCAGCTCAATCGCCAGCTTGTTATTCAATCACGGGCTTGTAGAAGAGTGCACCAGACTTCTCGAGCTTCAGCGTTGCGGTGTTGCCCTCGCTGAAGTCATCGTCCGAGATCGTAGCGGTAGTCTTGGTCTCGAATTGGCCGCCGAGCTGCATGGCACCCGTCAACTTAAGCGTTCCATTGATGGGCTTGTCGGCGTTGTTCTCCTGAAGCGCGCCAGTACGTGTCAGCGTCACCGTAACCACGGCGCATTCCGTCTCGTTCACCGTCTCGAAGCCGAAGCCCGTTACGTTGAAGGTGTAGGAGAACGTGCCCGTGATGTCGAGGTTGAGGAGATACGCCGCCGTAAACTGCGCCGAAGAAAGCTCCGCCAGGCGCGCCGCGACCGTCGACTTTGCACCGAACTGATTGAGCCAAGTGGCCTGTGCCGCCGTAAGCGTCGCCGAGCCGTCGGAGAGCGTGACCTCGTCATTCTCGACGAAGCCTTCTGGCACCGGGGCATCCTCGTAGCTGCCCTCGATGGAGGACACCGTACCTGAACCGACGAAGTCGATCGTCTGAACCGGGGTGACCTCGCCCTGGCAGGCAAACGGAATTGCCGTGGACCCGCCGACGGAGAGCTCATTTGTCGTCGCGCCGCTTACAATCGATGCCGTATAGGTCTTGTTCGTCAGGTCGAGGACAAACAAGACGTTGTAGTCCATGTTGACAGTCGGCGTGAAGCCTGTCGCGTTCTTCCACGTCGCAGCCGAGTTCTCGTAGGTGTAGAGCTGGAACACGTATGTGCCTTCCGTCTCGCCCGTGCCGAGCCTGATTGCCGCTTTCGCGCCTTCATACCCATCCTCGTCGTCGTTTACGTCGTCGAAGCTGAGCGTCATAGTAACCGTGACAAGCTGTCCGGCGGACGCCGTGCGGTTCGAATAAGTAGCGCCGTCCGAAATAGTAACCTTGTCGTCGCCGAGCACAGCACCTTCCGTCCATGTACCGGTGTAGTCCCAGTAGCCCGGCGCGGCATACATCCAGCCATTGTCCCTCCGGACGGTGTATGTTCCATCGCCGTTGTTCAGGATTTCGTATCCGCTGGAGACGAACTGGCTGACATCCCTGTTGAACGTACCGCCGGTGACACGCTGGTCATGGCTAAGGCGAAAAACTCCCTTGCTTGTATTCACATTGACAGTTCCGCCGCTAACGTTGACATAATTACCTTGGAAGCCATACTGACTAGATTCAATTACACCGGCAGTCATATTAATAATGCCAGGATCATTCATTATGCAACTATCAGTACCCTTAGCCTGATTCCCGCAGATTAGCTTGCCGCCATTAATATTCACCACGCGTGAATCGGGGCTGACGTTGCTGTCCGTCCAAAGTTGGACCGGTACACCATCAGACTGAAGTGTTCCTGCCGCCAGAGTGAACGTACAGGCGCTACCAGACAAGACTATCTTCTGCGCCGCTACTGCCTTGCCTGTCGCGCCTTCGCTAGTATCCGTAATCGTAAATGAAGCTCCGTCCATGGGCTCGAACATATGACCAGCCTCAATTGCCCGCGTAGTGGTAAATCCGTTAAGGTCGAGCGTAAGGTTCTTCGTGAACTTAATAGCAGGACCAGCCACCGTGTTGTCGGCAATGACCTTGATAGTGCCGCCAGCGACAACGTTCTCAAACGCATTCGAAAGCGTCGGGTAATAGGTTGTCGTATATCCGTTGTTATAGGACGCGACCATTGTCTTGAGCGTGTATGTATGCGCCTCGCTATCGTATGTAAACACCTCCGGCATGGCATCGCCGACAGTAGCATCGCTGCCGTCAAGAACGGTGACGACCGTTCCGGAGTACGCAGGAACATAGCCGCTGTACAGACCACCAAGAATCTGAATTAACGACCCGGTCATGCCGACAGGCTCCTGTCCAGGATACTGAACCGTAGCCGTGTACACAGCGCACGTGTACTTCGTAACGCCTGCGGTCTCCGTCGTCGTGTTGATGTACTGAGAGCCTTCAGGGAAGATTATGCCGTCGAACGTAAACTCGCCCTTCTTGACGTTGATAGTCTCTCCAACGCTGATATTGTAGGTGTCGGTTGCTTCGGGCTGAGCGATAAGCACAACCACCTTCTTCATCGCCTTGGCCGCATCAATGGCATTTGAAACCGTCGTGTAGTTGTTTGTCACATCAATAAACGACTGACCGGATTCCTGCTGGAACACGACGTATGCCACATACTGCTTGACCTCGGTCGTCCCGGCAGGATCAAACGTCGTCTCGCTATTCGAGACATCGATCGTGTACACCGTCTGGCCAGAGATCTCGTAGCCCTCAGCCGCCGCATATGTCGCAGTGACCACTGCGTCAGGGGCGACCTTGTAGGTTCCCGCCTCGGTTCCAATCGTCTCGCCGCCAACAGAAACCGTTACTGTCGCATTGTTAATTGCAGGGACAGTAACCTCAACCCTTGTGCTAACGAGCTTGAGGGCACCAGCAACAGCCTCGACGGTGTAAAGTCCGTCAACGGTCACCTTGGAGACATCAGTTTCCGTGGTAATCGATTCGGAGGAGAGGATGGTGACTTCGTCTGCATCAAGGCCAGTCGCCTCAATCGTGAGTGACTCACCGTCCCCAGTCGGAAGTGTGACTGTACCGGAAACCGTGAGAGCAGAAGCGTTTGCCTTGAGCGTCGCGCCGTCGCTGAACGTCAGATTGCCCGTGAGCGTTCCTGTACCACCGAACGTGCCGGCAACAGTCGTCGCACCAACCCAAGTGCCGGTCAGGTTGACCGCGCCATCAATCTGCATTGGTATTGTTGCTTCCTGCGCACCAGATAGCGTCAGTGTACCAGAAGTGCCTTCCGCTGGAGCGGCCACATTGAATTTAGTAATGCGATTAGAGACAAACTTGCCCTGCCACTCAGTGTCCTTGGACTGCGTGACGGTGAGGATTCTGCCAGCCGCCCCATTACTGTTAAAGTCGGAACGGATATTCTTTAATCCGGAAAGACTTCCAATTACCGTCTCACCATCAGACTTGGAAATAATCAGAGAGTCCGCAAGCTCAACCTGAATGCCAACTGTAGATGCAGGCATTTTAGCATCCTGATCCGGGAATGCGCGCCAACCTGCCGTAGAAGAATACTTAATTGTGCCGGTACCCGTGACGTTTGAAAAATCAGCGGAAGTTGGGCTAGTGCCAACCGTGGAGTCATTTATATTGCCCGTGCTTGTCAATTCAAGTACGCCAGTATCGCCAAGCGTCATTGCCGTGCCACCGCCCCATTTGTTGCGGGCCGAAGCCTTGACCGTACCGTCAACGACAAAACGCATACCGACGCCCCACCATGCACCCGAGGAATTGTCAAGGTCAAGCGTAGCGCCCTCGGAGATGTAAATATCACCGGCCGTAACTGTTGTGGGGAGCGTGGAGCCAAACACCAAGATACGCTGGGCGGCACTATTGTTTCCAACAACGGGGCCTGTAAAGCCAGACCAGTCATCGGTTATCTGCCAAACCGCCGTAGACGCACCCTGATTCGGAATGGAGATCGTACCGCTGCCCTTGAGCGTGGCGACCTTGAACGTGTTGTTGAGTCCCGAGGAACCATCGTTCCAGGTAAACACGCCCCTAATCTCAAGCGCAGGGACGCAAGTGTAGTTGGGCTTGAGCCAGCCGCTGCAATTCGTCAGCTTGAGTGTCGAGCCACTATTCCCGTAGTCATTGAAGACGTAGTCACCATTGAGAGCCGAAACACCCTTAATCTCAACGGTCCCGGTCCATGCAGCATTCTTCCACCACTTGTCACCAGCTGGCGAAGGAACTCCACCAAAGACAACCGTGCCAGAGCCGGAAACAGCGCTAGACGTGCTTTCGCTTCCCAGAGTGCCGTTGACACTGAGCGTTCCATTTACCACAAGACCATTGCGCGTATGCCAAGTCTCGCCTGCCGAGACGGTCAACACTTGATCTGCCGGGACAACTATCCTTCCGCTTAGGAGATCAGAAGCATTTCCAGTCCCAGCTCCGTTGAGGAAAACTTGCTTGCCTAGCGCCTTGATGGAACCAGAGAACTGCGATGCATCCGTAAAATTCAGGAACGGACGGCAACCGCCATCGTTGATATCCCAAAAAGTGCCAGTGCCCTTCAATCCCGCAATAGTTATAGTCCTCGCCGTCCAGCCCTCATTGTTATACCAAGCATAATTAGTGGAATCATCCTCAAGAATAAGCGTCCATGGAACATTTGCAGCAGCCATATACGCTCGAACGTTCGTGAACTTGACAAAGGAATTCGCGTTACCCCATTTGTTCAAATCGTTGCTAGATGGATCAGCAGTATCGCTGCCAAGGCAAGTAGTGACTTTTGAGTCTGTAGCTTCACCTCTTGAAGTGTCACCTACGTTCTGCACCCACACGGTTCCTGCCCAGGCAGAATTATTGAAACCCTTGGTTGCGTCAGGCTGCGAACCATCATACACAACCGTGCCGCCGCCGGTGAAGGTGGTGCCGTCGAGGCGGTCGGCGTTGACAACCAACGTAACCAAGGGACCGACATTAATGGTCGCGGCGGAAATCTTGGCTTCACCTGCAAGCGTGAGCGTACCGTTACCAGTAATGTAAACCGTGCCAGACAGATTCTGAGTGTCTTCAACTGTGTAGGTGGTATCGCCAGAGACGGAAATCACAAGGTCATTCTCAGTAACCTCGGGCTTGACCTCTACAATCTGAACCGCAGCAAGACCGGCACGGCTTCCAGACAGACGATGGCTGACCACGGTGAGTTTTCCGTCCGTATTTGTCTGAGTCGGGATGACGAGGTAGTTACCACCTTCGGTAAAAGCACTAGTATTTGCGGAACCCCAAATCTCAGAACCACCTTCCGAGGCGACCGTCGCTTTGTTGTCAAGGTCACCCTTATAATTCAAGCCATTTACAGTGACATAGCCGAACTTTGTTGCGTTGCCATCACTCGAAAAGTAAAGAACCGTCTTGTATCTGTAGTAGGGAATACCCTCGACAACGAACTGCGGCGACGGATTGTCGTTGTTGTCGTCGATGTACCCCTGGCGCAAATCAGATGCTGCGGATAAACCACTATTGTAGTAATAGCCACGCGTGCCGGCGATTGTCACCTTCGCGCCAGAAATGGCAGAAGCGGCACCGTTGGAATTCACACCCGTTACCGTTGTGAGAGAACCATTGTTGCCAATAAGATTGTTCCAGGATGTCCCAGGAATTGCATACTCACTTATGCCGACATCGGCACCTGTTGAGAGAGCCGTGCCAGACGTGAAGTTGATGCTGATGGAGGGCTTGTAGGTTTTCTCTTCTACGACCACATCGGCGGGGTCGCCGTCAACATAGTAAAGGACAACACCAGTGGAAGTCTGGACAAGTTCGCACGCGCCGACATCATCGTCTGTCGTAAGAGTTGTGGCATCGGCAGTCACGCTTGTAAGATAAACGGTCTTGAGAACGTTGTCACCATTCTTGACCTTGATGGCCGCATCGGCAGTAAAGGTCTTGGTGGTGCCGGAACCGAAGGTGACAAGCGTCTTGGAAGCAACCTGTGAAGTGCCGGAAAGAGCGACATCCGCCATCTTGATAACCTGCGCGTTGGCGACCGTAATATCACCGCCATAGACGACAGTACCCGCGCCCTTGAGATAGTACCAAAAAGGCAGAGAGTTGTTGCTTGATGATGTAAGCCCAGCCGACCAAGTAATGCCGCCAGCTTTGGCGGATGAGAGCTTGAAAGGAGCTGCATCGCCACCTTCAAGCTGGTTGCCGGCGAAAGAGGCAATCGTGATCGAGGAAGTTTCGTCCGCTGTGAGCCAGCAACCGGCAGAACCAGCCTGAATCTTGGTAATTCCGCCATCCCACGTGACCGCTGCGCCATTATATGCGCCGACGCGCAACGTCCAGCCATCGATCGCGGTAGAGGTTGAAACCGTCTTGTTGGTAACAAGCGCTGGGTCGTAGTTGCCGCCGGAGACAAAAGGAACTTTGTCGGATTCCTTGAGCGTCCAGTTCTCGGCAGAATTCCATTCTGTCGTTTCGCTGGTGAAGACGTTTTCGTATGTCTCCGTCTCGCCAGTGACGGGATTCGTCTTCTGAATTTCCGCCATTGCCGCAAGGGGTAGCGCAAGCGCGAATGCTGCGACAAGACGCGCAGCGGCCCAGTTGAACAGTTTACTCATTGTATCTTCCCTCCGTTTCGTATGATGTGTGCAGACTTTGCCCGCGACGACACCCAATTAATCACACACAAGACACACGCCCTGCGCTTATGACACCATAATTGTACCAAAAAACCATCTCCCCCACAAGGGGGACGCACAACTCAATTCGGGAACTTCCCGTCGGCGACTTCCTTCACATACGCGGCAAATGCGCCGCGCACGGTCGTCGCGAGGTCGGCGTACTTCTTCACGAACGACGGCACCTTCTCGTTGAGCCCGAGAAGGTCGTGCATGACAAGCCACTGCGCGTCGCACACAGGTCCCGCGCCGATTCCAACCGTGACGATCTTGAGCGCCGCCGTGATCTCAGCCGCGAGCTCGGACGGGATGCACTCGAGCGTCACCGCAAACGCGCCCGCCTCCTCGACGGCCTTCGCGTCCGCAAGCACCTTCTCCGCCGCCTCGCGCGTCTTGCCCTGCTTCCTGAAGCCGCCGTACTCGTTGACGAACGTCGGCATCATGCCGACATGGGCGAGAACGGGGATGCCCGCCGTCGAGAGCCGGCGGATGAGTCCGCACACCGACGCACCGCCCTCGAGCTTCACCGCGTCCGCACCGGCCTTTATGATTGCGACGGCGTTCTTCACCGCCTCGTCGTCACCGCACTGGTAGGAGCCGAACGGCATGTCGCCTACGACCATCGCATCCTTGGCGCCGCGCGCGACAGCCGCGACCGCGGCAAGCGTGTCGGACATGTTCACGGGAAGAGTCGTCTCGTATCCGAGGCAGTTCATCCCCAGCGAGTCGCCGACGAGGATGATCGGCACCCCCGCCTCGTCCGCCAGACGCGCGAAACACGTGTCGTACGCCGTGCAGCAGCCGAGTTTCGTCTTTCCCTTCGCGGCCCTAACGGCCGCAACGTTCCACTTCTTCATTTTGACTTTTCCCCCTTGTCCTTCGCCGCGTCGTCATCCGGCTCGACGTGTATCTTGACCATGCGCGTCTGCGAAAGGCGGCGCACCGCGAAGACGAGATCCTTTTGGCCCTTGACCTTCGCCGCGAAGTCCTTCGCGCCCGTCACCTTCTCGCCGTTGACTTCGGTGACGAGCTCGTATTCGCCGAGGCCCGCCACGTCCGCGGGCGAGCCCGGCTTCACCTTAGCGATGACGATGCCAGGCGCCTTTTCGTCGAACTTGAAGAACCGGCGCACCTCGAACGTCATGTCGCGGACCGAGAGGCCGAGCGTGCGGTTGCGGGCCTTCGGCGCGTTCTTGTAGTGGACGGGCGCGGACTCGAGGACGACCGGCGCCTCGCAGCGCCTGCCGTCTCGCGCGTACACGATCGTCACCTTCGCTCCCGCGCCGAATTCGGTCATAAGCGTGTTGAGGGAGTTCTCGACATCCGGCCACGGGGTGGACGACGAATACGAATAGTCGTAGTCCGCCTCGAGAGGACGCTCCTTCTCGCTTCCGCGCCTGACAGCGAGCAGAATGTCGCCGGCCTTGAGACCCGCCTTCGCCGCGGGGGAGCCGGGATACACCTCCGTCACGTATGGCGGCCTCGAATATTCCTTTATGAAGCTCTGCGCCTTCTTTTCGCGCGCGAGGGCGTCGGTCAGGCGGACCGCCTCCGTGCCAAGCCAGACAAAGCGGTTGCGCTCCTCCTCCTTGCGGGGCATGAACTCCGGGTTGAAGCATTCGCCCGCGACGAAGCGCGCAAGATCGGCCGCCGTCACCGGCTCCACGTCGTGCCGCGACCAGCGGCGCGCCGAGAACCTGCGCGCGAGCGAGAACACAGCGATGCCGCCGTCATCGTCAAGGACAAACGCCTTCGTGAGACCCGTCGGCATGTCGTCGTCGTAATCCCTGTCCGGACGCCATTCCCCGACGCTCGGGACAAAGCCCGCCCCGCGCACGAACTTAACGCCGGCGAACCGGCGGCGCGTCGCGGTAGTTACGATCCGGCCGTTCTCGTTCTCGGCGGTCATGATCCACGCGATGCGGTTGTCGAAATCCTCCGCTGCGGTCTTTGCAGACGAAAGCGGGGAGACCCTGCCCTTGAAGTCGTCAGGGATGTCGAACACCATCGCGTTCCACTCGGCGAGCGCGCCGACGAACACGAGATTCGTCTTCGACCCGTCGGGGAACGTCGCTTCCACCTTGCCGAGACGGGATATCTTCTCGCCGTTGAGATCGGACGGCACGACAACGCGTCCATCGACCGCAAAACCAAGCGCGTCGATCTCGTTCGACCCCGCGTCGTCGTCGTAGCGCGAATAGCGGCGCGAGGCATTCTCCTTGTCTATGGGATTGAGGTGGATCACGACGCCGAGCGTCGCAGCCGCGAGGCGGTCTTCCATGCGTTTCGCCGACTTTTCGTATTCGTCTGCGGGGAGCCGAGTCCACTCCGTCGGCGGAACATAGTCGAAGTTGCCGTCCGGCATCTCGAATCGCGAGCCGAAGTCGAGCCAAACGGGATTGCGGTCCTTGTCGACGTAGAGGGCGTTCGAGACGCCCTTTCTGAACACGCGCCCGGTGGAGGCCACGACGGCCACGGAATCGTTCGTCCCGACGCCGGAGGCCGAAACGGCAAGCGTGTCTCCGCTCCATTTCCAGACGAGTTTCTCGACGGGATCGCCCTTCCTGAACTCGAGCGCCCTCACGCCCTTGAGGGGACGCCCCGCCTTCAGCACGACGACGTCCTGCCCTTCGATGCGCGCGACCTCGGTCGCAGGCACCTTGTCGCCCCTGAACCAGAGCTCGATGCGGTCGAGGTGCTTCGCCCTTACGAGCGGATCGGCGATGAGAAACTCGTCCTCCGAGATCGCGAACGCGGGGAAGCGCTTCGGCTTCGCGAGCTCGGAGATTTCGTCGCCCCTCCCGCGCTCGTCCTTCTTGTACCAGTAGGCGGCGAGAGCGACGGAGGAAAGCTTGTCTGTCGGAACCGCTGCGGCGAGCAGCGACGCGGCTATTACGGAAAGCATGTGTCAGTCCTCCTCTTCTGTGTCTTCAGTGTAGTCGAGGACAAGCGTCGTACGGCGGCCTCTCCTCATGACGACGAACGGCAGTCGCGTCCTCTCCTCGAGCTTCGCAATGGAATCCTCGTAGACGGCCTTCACCTCAGCGACGGTCTTGACCGGCTTGCCGCCGATCGAGACGATTATGTCGCCGTCGCGGAAACCGCACGAATCGGCGTTGCCGTCCCACGCAAGGCCGGAGACGTATACGCCGCCCTCGGGCGCGAAGAAGATGAGGTCGGGGTTGTAGAAGCGGTTGATCTCCTTCGCCGTGAGGCCCCATCGTCCGCACGCGAACTCCTCGCCCTCGACCTTGCCCTTCTCCGTCGGCGCGACCGCGATCTCTACATCGCTGCCGTCGCGAACGACCTTGAACTTGCAGGGCTTTTCGAACTCCCTGCGCCCAAGATGGCGCTCGATTGCGGGAATGTCCTCCCAGAACCGCGCGGTCGTCTTCTCTCCGTCGACGGAGAGCAGCAGGTCGTTCGACTGGAGTCCCGCTTTCTCCGCAGGCGAACCCGGCTCAACATCGGCGACAAGAGCGCCTTCCTTCGCGTCGAAGCGGATGTTGCGCTTGAAGTCCTCGAGTGGCTGGAGCTTGAATCCGAACCACGCCCAGTGCGCCTCGCCGTACTTCCTGAGGTCGGGGAGAATCTCGAGGATCGTCTCGGACGGGATCGTGAATGCCTGGTCTCCAAAGAGGTTGCCGCGCGCGTTAAGCCCCACGACAAGACCGTCTGTGTCGACGAGAGGCCCGCCCGAGTTGCCTGGCGATATCGCCGCGTCTGTCTGGTACCAGAGCGTGTAGTCGCCGCAGTCCTCGAGGAAGCGGTCGTTGCACGAAACAATTCCCATCGAGACGGAGCGCGCGAGCCCCCACGGCGCGCCCATCGCGAGCACGACCTCGCCGACCTCAAGACGGCGCGGCGAAAGCGACGCGACCGGGATGTCCGTCCCCTCGGGCATGTCGAGCTTAAGGAGCGCGATGTCGAGGTCCTTGTCCTTGCCGAGCACCTTCGCCGAAAACGAACGGCCGTCGGCGAGCTGGCAGCGGATCTCGCTCGTCTTGTCGACGACGTGGTGGTTTGTCAGCACTTCGCCTTCCTTAGAGACGATCACGCCAGATCCCGACGCGACACCCTTGCGGTTGCGGCCGGACTCGGTGTCGTTGTAAATCACGCGGATGAAGACGACTGAAGGCGCAACCGACGCTTTCGCCTCGGATACTACCTGCCTGAAGTCAGGCGTCGACGAGATGCATCCCGCCGCGCACAACATAAGAGCCGCCGACACGGCTCTCGCGATTTGGTTCATTTTTCCGTTGTCCTTTCTCAATGGATATTTCCCCTCGATGGATGGCTCTTCGCCTTCGGGTCCTCGAACTTGAGGAATGTCGCGAACTTCAATGCCTCGGCCGGGATTTCGTCGCCGGTCGTGTCGGGCATGTCCTTTATGTCGGGCGCGACATCGTGGGTATGGTGGAACTTCACGACCGGGTTCACAATGCGCCTAAGCTCGTCCTTGAGGGCGTCGAGCCCGTCGCGCGTCTCGCACGAGACGCAGATCGGATTTACGCCTGTTTCCTTAACGAAGTGCTCAAGATTTTCCTTCGCGCCTTCGAGGTCAAGCTTGTTGGCGACGACGACGGACGGACGCTCCGCAAGTTCGACGGAATACTCGTCGATCTCGCTGCGCAGCACCTCGTAGTCGCGCCACGGCTCGCGTCCGTCGACTCCGGCCATGTCGATCACGTAGACGAGAACGCGCGAACGCTCGAGGTGCTTCAGGAACGCAAGGCCGAGCCCGACGCCCTTCGCTGCGCCCTCGATTATCCCGGGCACGTCCGCTATGCGGATCTTCGCGTAGTCGTGGTAGACGACCGTGCCGACGATCGGGTTGAGCGTGGTGAAAGGATAGCTCGCGATCTTCGGAGTCGCGGCGGAAAGCGCCGAAAGAAGCGACGACTTGCCGGCGTTCGGAAAGCCGAGAAGCCCGACATCGGCGATAGTCTTGAGCTCGAGCCTGAGCCGGCGCTCCTCTGAGGCTCCGCCGGGAGTGTGCTCGGTCGGGGCCTGGTTCACGGACGACTTGAAGTGGACGTTCCCGAAGCCACCCGCGCCGCCCTTGGCGACAATAGCGGTCTGCCCGGGTTCCGTTATGTCGGCGACAAGAAGCCCCGAGTCTACGTCGTACACCTCGGTGCCGAGCGGAACGGGCACGACGAGGTCTTTGCCGCGCTTGCCGAACATCTTCTGCCCCTGGC
>CACYNF010000028.1 GCA_902775595.1 uncultured bacterium
CGATAAACCTCCAGTCCTCGGAGAATCCGCCGAAGATTTCATTCAGCCCCAACATCGACGGCTTTACAGGCGACTTCATGAACGAGGGCGTAAGCGGCAACTTCGGTCTATCCCTCGGCAACGGCTGGTACTGGAATTGGGACGGGGCTGGCACGCACACGGTCACGCTGACGCTCTCGAATCTCGAAGGCGGCAAGAAGTACTTCGTCCAGTTCCTTGCCCACAACTCCTGGAACAACACGACGACTGTCTCCGCGAACGGGTGCGACCCCATGCACATCCACGGCGACAACGAGGCGAGCGGCAAGTATGGTGCACTCATTACGGGCGTCTTCACGGCCTCTGGCGCGACAAAGGACGTGACGATCACCTACCGGGGCGGGAGCGGCAAGATGCCGTTCAATGCCGTTCAGGTCCGCGAGATTTCTGACGGGGGCTCGGGCGGCGGAGATGGGCCTGGTCCTGTAGACCCTGGGCCCACGCCCGTGTGCGCGCTCACGATTCCCGCCAAGACAGGGCTTGCGCTTCAGTCGGTGACGACTAACGGCGTCGCGGTGTCAGCCGTCGGCGGGAGCTACACGATCGTCTCGAACACGCAGGTCACCGTCAATTTCGCCGCGGCCGATGGCTATGAAATCGTGAGCGGCAACCCGGTCGTGTTCACTATTGCGGGCGCGAAGACATTCGCCAACGCCGACTACCCTGTCGTGCAGGCGAAGAGCGGCGGTGGCGGCGACGAGCCAGGCCCTGTGCTCGATGCGGGCTGGACTGCAACGGCGCTTGGCTCGACGAGCGCTTCAATTAGGACAGACGGCACGCTAGTCTACGCCTATGCTTACGGTGCCTACACTGTCAACGGCGTCACGTTCATTAGCGGGGGGGCAGCCGGCATCGACAACGCCAATTGCACCGTGAACATCACGCACAACGCAAGTACGACGCCACCCGCTGACACCGAATCGGGTGACTACAAAAATCTGTTGGGTGCAGGTTGGTACGGGTACGAAGGCGTCCGAACGGTCACTTTGAGAAATCTCACGGTCGGCAAGAAGTATCTCGTCCAGATCATCGCGTCTCGGAGCGATTTCGCGACGCAGTCCGCGAAGGCTCCGGACGGCGTGACGACAATCAAGTTCGGCGGTACAGGCTGGGAATACGGCGGTTCGCTTACCGGGGTGTTCACAGCCGAAGGAGCGACTCAGGAGTTCACGATTACCTACACGGGAAACTCCTGGATCAACGGGATACAGGTTCGCGAGATCGGCGAGAGTGGCGGCGAACCAGGCCCAGTCGATCCCGATCCTGTGCCGACATGTTCGCTGACAATCCCCGCAAAGACGGGGATTGTTCTTCAGTCGGTGACGACGAACGGCGTCGCGGTCGCGGTGGTTGCGGGCAGCTACACGATTGTCTCGAATACGCAGGTAACTGTTAATTTTGCCGCGGCCGAGGGCTACGAGATCGTGAGCGGCAACCCGGTCGTCTTCACTCTCTCGGGCGACAAGACGTTCTCCGACGCCGACTATCCGATCGTGCAGCAGACAAGCGGCGGCGGTGGTGGCGACGAGCCAGGCCCAGTGCCGCAAGTCGGTTGGACCGTCGGCCCGATGAGCTCGGATGGCAGCACGATCCGCACGGACGGAACGCTCCTTTATGCGTATAGTTCTCCCGGCGGAACCGTGGGCGGCGTTCCGTTCGCCCGTGCTGTCAGCCTCGGCGCCGCAAGCATGGTCTCCGCCTCGCCCGCCTCCGCGGGGAACAGCGGGGGAGGTTTCGGCGACGGCGGGGCGACGGGCGACTTCGGCAACATGCTTCGGGACGGCTGGTATTGGACGGGAGAGGAAGTGCCGCTTTCGTTCACGCTCACGCTCTCGGGGCTGACGGCCGGCCACTCCTATCTCGTCCAGCTCGTTTCGCATCGGACGTCCAACAGCACGACCGTTTCGGCGAATGGCTCGACGCCCGTGTACGTCCACGGAACCCACGACGGCGTGGACTACACCTATGGCGCCTCCCTCGTCGGCGTCTTCACGGCCACGGGCGCGACGGCGGACATCACCGTCACCTATCCGACCGGTACGGGCAACCGGCCCCTCAACGCCATCCAGGTGCGCGACCTCGGCGAGAGTTCGGGCGGCGGCGAGACGGTCGAGCCGATTGTCCCCGGACCGGACACCACCAACACGCTGTCTCTCGCAAAGATTGCGGAATATCCATTTGGCGCGAACGGATGCGGCGGCATCGCGTATTCCGGAGAGGGCGGTTTGTTCTACGTTTTGCAAGACCATGACGACAACGACGGATATGCGAAGATCTATCCGCTGACGCTTGGCATCAACGCGGCGACAGGCGCCATCGAGAGCCAGGTGCTTGGCGCGGCGGTTACGCCGGCGGGATGCCGCAACTCCGAGGGGCTTGCGCGCGATCCGCTCTCCGGCGCGCTGTGGATCAGCGACGAATGGGAGCCGCCGTCTATTTCCGAGTTCAGTCTCGACGGCACCGCAACAGGTCGCACGGCACCGGTTCCATCGGTCCAGCGCGAGAAGGTCCGTTCCAACCTCTCACTCGAGTCGCTGACGATCTCGCCTGACGGACTCACCATGTGGACCGCGAACGAACAGGCGCTCACGTGCGACGGCGAATCGTCAAGCGGCAATACGACTGTAAGCACGGTTGTGCGCCTGACGCGCTACACGCGCACGACGGCGCAGGACGGCTGGCAGGCGGCCGGAGAGTGGGCGTATGCGTGCGATCCGTGCGCAGGGACGACTTCCGCGCAGAGCGGACTTTCTGGGCTCTGCGCGCTGCCCGACGGATCGCTCCTCGCGCTCGAGCGCGAAGTCAGCACGGCGACTTGGGGGCGCTGCCGCATCTACCGCATCACGACAGGTGCGCTTGCCGCGGCAACGGAAGTCTCCGGCGTGTCGGCGCTTGCCAACGCGCAGTTCACCGCGGTCGAGAAGGGAACTTCGCTTGTCGAGATCAAGGGTACGGACAAAGACAACATGATCGTGTACGAGGGAATCGCGCTCGGTCCGCAGCTGAGCGACGGCTCGTACGGCGTCTATCTCGTCTCGGACGGCGGCGCGACTACGACCAAGACTGTTTTCGGCATTACGGTGACGGCGACGACCGTCAGCCGCATCTGCGCGCTGAAGCTGACGGGGCTCGGCGGAAGCGGCTCGGCAACCGAACCCGATGCGCCGGTGATCGGAGGCGAAGGGGTTGAGGTTCCTTTCGCCGTGTCGTACGACAAGGTGTCCATCACTATCGGCAACGCCGCGGCGGGCCATCGGTACGGCTACAGGAAGTCCGTAACCCTCGCAGGGCTCAAGGACGCGCCCGTCGTGTATTTCGAAAATCCCGCGTCGGCGGACGGTGTGCTGACGCTCGAGATTCCGAAAGCGGAGAACGAGCCGAGTGGCTTCTACCAGATAGTCGTGGAGTGACGGGCATGAAAAGGTTGTTGGCATGGGCGCTTGTCGCCGCGGGAACGGCGTTTGCCGGACAGCAGATCCCCTGCGAGCAGTTCGACGTCTCGAAGGTCGTGCGCGGGAAAGGCGCGGTGGAAGTCGCCTGCACGGCGCTTGAGAAGCGGTTCTCCACGTCCGCGCACAAGCACTTCTTCGGGATGCGGATGCCGGCGGCGTTCGCAGTGGAGATTCCGCTTGGCGGCGAGGCGCTTTCGTTCGAGGCCTCGTGCGGCGTCGACAAGTCCGGCGCAAAGGGAGCCGTCGTGCTGCGCGTCCTTGGGGACGGCCGGGAGCTCTGGGTTTCGCCGCAGACGGCCTTTGGCGACAAGGAAGAGGTGAAGGCGCATGTTGACGTGACGGGCGTGCAGGCGATGACGCTGGCGGTCGATCCGGTCGAAGGGTCCGGCGAAGGCGTTCTCGCGGTCTGGGGCGAGGCGCGCGTCGTGTGCCGCGACGGCGCGCGGCTCCCGAACGACGTCCGGAAGACCTCGCGCCAGCTCGGCATCCTCACGCCTCCCGCGGCGGATGCGCCGCGCGTGAACGGTCCGTGCGTCTACGGCGTGCGTCCCGGCAAGCCGATCCTCTACCGCGTGCCCGTCACCGGCCGGCAGCCGATGAAATTGAAAGTTGAAAGTCCAAAGTTGAAAGTCGAGGCGGTAGACCGAGACGACTTCGCTGCGGCGCAGACGGGGCTGTTCTTCAACACCGATACGCGCGTCATCACCGGCTCGATAAAAGAGCCCGGCGACTATTCCGTGACGATTGTCGCGGAAAACGCCTGTGGCAAGGCCGAGAAGACGCTGACGATCAGGGTCGGGGAGAGGATAGGCCTCACGCCCGCGCTCGGCTGGAGCAGCTGGAACGCCTTCGGCGGCAGCGTGTCGGACGCGAAGGTGCGCGCGGCGGCGGATGCGCTCGTCGCGACGGGGCTTGCGGACCACGGATACGCCTACGTCAACATCGACGACTTCTGGCAGAACATCCCCGAGCGCGCGAAGGAGGATCCCGACCTCGACGGGCCGCTGCGCGATGACGAGGGGCGAATCGCCGCGAACCGGCGCTTCCCCGACATGAAGGGGCTGGTGGACTACATCCACGCGAAGGGCCTCAAGGCCGGCATCTACTCGAGCCCGGGTCCCTTCACCTGCGGACGCGCCGCGGGAAGCTGGCAGCACGAGGAGTTCGACGCGAAGACGTTCGCGGACTGGGGTTTCGACTACCTGAAGCACGACTGGTGCTTCTACGACGACGTCGCTTTCGGCAAGGGGCTCGACCGCGCGATGTATCCGTATCTCGTCATGGGGCGTGCGCTCGCGCACCAGGAGCGCGACATCTACTTTTCGCTCTGCCAGTACGGCATGGAGAACGTGAGCGCGTGGGGGCGGCTCGTCGGTGCGCAGAGCTGGCGCACGACGGGCGACGTGTTCGACACGTGGAGCTCGGTCTCCGCGGCGATCGAGAAGCAGAAGAAGCTCTTCTACTATACCGAGCCCGGCGCGTGGAACGACCCCGACATGCTCTGCGTCGGAAACGTCTGCTGGAACGACGGCGGGCCGTCGCGCCTCGCGCCGAACGAGCAGTACACGCACGTGTCGCTCTGGTCGCTCCTCGCCGCGCCGCTGCTCATCGGCTGCGACCTCACGAAGATCGACGACTTCACGCTCTCGCTCCTTTCGAACGACGAAGTGGTCGAGATCGACCAGGATCCGCTCGGGAAGGGCGCAGGATGCATTGCCGAGGGGGATGGGTGGGAGATCTGGGCGCGTCCGCTCGCCGACGGCTCGATAGCCGCGGGCCTCTACAACACGTCGAGCCGCGAGCAGGTCGTGCCGTTCGACCTCGCGGCGGCCGGGCTGATGTGCAAATGGCGCGTCCGCGACGTGTGGCGGCAGGAGGACGTCGGCGTGTTCCTCGACAAGTACGAGGCCTCCGTGCCGGGGCATGCGACGCATCTCGTCAGACTGTTCCCTCTTCCCTGCGGCCACCTGCGCAAGGGGATGGACGACATCCGCGAAAACGCATGGCGCCTTTTGCGCGAGAAGGATCTCGCCGAGGAGCGCCGGCCGACATTGAATCTGAAATGAAAGGAACAATGACATGAAAGTCAACGCAATCGCAGCCATGACCGCAATCCTCTCCGTCTCCGCAATCGCGGCCGACGGCGGCGCGAAGGCGCGCGTGGACGCCTTTCTCACGGGCGAATTCGAGGGTGGTGCGCTCAAGTGCATGAGCTGCGCCTACGAGCAGCACGGGAAGACGCGCTACAGCTTCGTCGCCGAGAAGGGCTGGAAGGGGTTTGACGAGAACACGCCTGTTCACGTCGCCTCCATCACGAAGGTCTTCACCGCGACTCTGCTGATGCAGCTGTCCGAAGAGGGGAAGGTGTCGCTTCTCGACTATGTGCAGAAGTACATTCCCGAGTTCAAGGGCGCGGACGTGCCTATCATCAGCCTGATGACACACACCTCCGGCTGGCGCAACAAGACGGGCCATGTGGCGAAATCGGTGGACGCAGTGCGTCACGACGAGTTTTACGAGACCATGTTCAAGGAAGCGGAGGTTAACGAGAGATTCCGCTACATGTCGCAGGGTTACGACATCCTCGCCGAGATTTGCGAGAAGGTGACGGGGGCGGCGGATGTCGCTGATCTTGCTCGCGACCGCATCTTCCGTCCGCTCGGCATGGAGCATTCGGCTTTCGCGGCGCACCAGGGCCAGGCTGGGCTTCAGATCACCGCGCCCGACCTTGTCAGGTTCGGCCGCCATCTCCTCGACATCCGCCGCACGCGAAGGAACGGCATTCTCACGCCGCAGGGCGTCGACGCGCTTCTCCGCCGCTGCCTCAAGCCGGAATTCAACCGCACGCCGGCTTTCTTCGCGAAGTCCGGGTTCGTTGGGTTCGGGCAGTACTTCGCCGACGTCAACACGATGGAAGCCGTCGGGCACGCGGGCGCCACGGGATGCTATTTCCTGATCGATCCGGGCCTTGACGCGGTGGAGGTCGTACTCACCAACCGCATAAGCGAGAAGGATATGCACTTCAGCTCCTGCGACGCGAACTTCTCGCGCATCTTCTCCATCATGGCGACGCATTTCGGCGACGAGCCGATCGGTGACCGCGGCAGCGTGGAAGGCGCGGCCTTCGGTCTTCAGATCGACCGCGCCGCGGCCGCCGTAGAGTCGGAGCGCGTCGCCGCCAGGCAAGCCGAGGAGCTTGGCCTCTGATCCTTGTTTGAACGAATTACCCATGTGAGTAGTTGCTTGACAGGCGGGTATTTGCGAAAATATTCGCGTCATGAACACGAAAACTCTCATAGCAACAGCCGCGCTTGTCGCGAGCATTTCATTCACCGCCGGTGCCGCGCAAACCACGGTAAGTGACTTTGCCGGACTCTCCAACGCAATCTCCACCGCTTCCAGCGGCGACGAGATTATCCTCAATGAGGGTTTGTATGAGGTTACGAGTAAAATCACAATTACCAAGTCTTTGACGATAATTGGTGCGGGCAAGGGTCTTACGATCCTCGACGGCGGCTCGCAGGCGGAACCGGCCAGGACTAACACTGTATTCTACGTGCACGCGCCTAACGTCAAGATTTCCGGCATGACGATCCAGAACGCCTCAGACCTCAATGACAATGCCACGGTGTATGTCTCCTCGGGCGACAATGCCATGTCAGGATTCGAAATCCGCGACTGCGAGTTCGTCAACTGCCACGGCAAGCGCGCGGGCGGCATGGCTACATCCGACGGTGCGGCCGTTGGCAGCAGCGGAATCGAAGCTCGCGCAAACTATCCGGTCATTACCGGTTGCGACTTCAAGGCCTGCGGTTCGCATGGCGACAACTCTGTCTCGCAGGGCGGCGCGGTTTGCGGAAGTTTCTGGGTGGAGAACTCGACGTTTGACGCCTGTACGCGCCAGGCCTGGAGCGTCGTGATGCTGCACAGCTCGTCGGTCGTCTCCAACTGCGTGTTTTCGAACATGGGAGTGGCGGTGCTGCCTACTTCCACCGGCATCATCTGCATGTCGCAGTCCGGCGGCAGGGCGCATCTCCTTGTCGAGGACTGTGTGTTTGCCGGCATCGGCGAAGGGCCGCTTGTCGGACAGGCATACTCCGTCATCGACCGCTGCATCGTCTCCAACTGCTATGCGACGGCGAAGGCGAAGTACGACACGGGAGCGGCCAGTGACGCCATCAGTGCCTTGAACGGAATTCTGACGCGCCCCTGGGTCAATGATCAGTCCACCCCAGAGTGCCGCAACACACTCTTTGTCGACAACAAACTTCCAATTCAGCTGTTCGGTTCTGACACCTACGTGAACTGCACTTTTGCGAACAACATCGGCGGCGTGTTCTGCAAGGGAGACTCAATGACTGCTTCGCTCAAGAACTGCGTGTTCTGGGGCAACACAGAATGGACGTGCGAGGGCGCCAAGATAACCAAGGGCGGCTGCGGCATCACTTTCCACTACAGCGGACTACCTGCTGGAGTGCAGGTCGCGAACTGCGTGTTCGAAGGTGCATCGGAGAATCCGGACCTTATGACAGTTGTCAATGTCGACACTACGGGCGTCAGCTCCAATCTCTCTTGCCGCGCTGACAACGAGGGCATCAAGTTCGCGAATTATTCGAGCGGCGACTTCCGTCCCGCGGACGGCTCGGTGCTGAATGCGCACGGCGCAGTCCTTGAATGGATGTCCGACGCCACCGACCTGGCTGGGCATTCGCGTCTCTACAAGGGCAAGGTCGACATCGGCTGCTACCAGGGCGAGTTCGATGCTTCCGACGACCCAGTCGATCCGACCAAACCGCTCCCCGACGACTACAAGCCCTCGATCTCCGGGTTCGACAACGGGAGCGATGGAATCAAGATAACGATCGACAATGCCATTGTCGGTCATGTCTACGGCTACAAGAAGTCGACGACGCTCGAAGGGCTCAAGAATCCTGACCTTCCGATCCAGTACATGGAAAATCCCGTCGCGACTGCGGGCGAGCTCCTCTTCACCATCGAGCGCGACCCCAACGAGCCGACGTGCTTCTACCAGATCGTCGTCGAATAACCTTGCCGCGGGGCGCCTGCGGCCAACCGTTGAACGTCCATACGACAAAAGGAGCGATACATGTCGACCGCATCAATGCTTGTCCTTGCCGCGATAAGCGTCTTCACCGACGACTTTGCGACCAACCAGACGCTCGCGGAGCACTGGCGGGCGGATGGCGAGATAAGAAGCGAAGGCGGCCATCTTGTCGTAATGCCCGGCGCGAAGGCGGTCTGGCGCGGCTCGGTGCCCGAGAAGTATGTCCTCGAGTGGGCCGAGGGCGAGGAACGCAGGCCGAACCGCGTTGAATGCGACCGAGGGAAGAACCCGGCCGTGGTGTTCGCGGCGCGCGACCGCGCGCGCATCATCGACGACGTCGTGGTGTCGCTCCCCGAAGACGCCAACGCCTCACCGAACCTCATCGTCAACTCCGGCTTCGAGCACGACGAAGACGGCGTGCCGCCATACTACTGCAACCGCGGCAGCTTCAACTGGCGCGACCACTCCGGCGAGGAGTACGAGAAGTGGACGGAGAGCTTTGCGGTAGATGCCGCCGAACGGCATTCGGGCCGCCAGTCGCTCAGGCTCGCCGTAAACGGGCTTTGGGGGCAACTCAGCTTCTATCCGTGGCGCACCGCGACGCGCAAGGGCGCGCACGGCGTCTTCACCGGCTGGATGAAGGCCGACAGGCCCGGGATGAAGATCACCGTGGGCCTTGGCCAGGAGAGGCGCACTTTCGACCTCTCCACGGAATGGAGACGCTACGAGGTCTCCACGACGAACATGCCGGCTCCCGGGCTTTTCAGCCCCGTCATGTTCTGCGTCCAGGAACCCGGCATGTACGACGGGCGCATCTGGCTCGACGACCTCCAGCTCGAATTCGGCGACGGCGCGACCGAATGGCGGCCGAGCGACCTTGACGCGTCGCGCTTCGGGGCGCAGGACAAGGTCGAGCGCCCGCCGACCATACAGGTGAAAAAGCTCCCCGTCGGAGTGAAGCCGAGCGTGGACATCTCGACATGGGAGAAGTTCGCGACGAATGCGGGGAAGTTCTACATCAGGCGCCAGGAGCCGATCAACCGCACGCAGGCTTTCCTCGCGTGCGACGACGACAGGCTCTACATCGGCTTCCGCAACTACGGGGAGGATGTCTCGCAGCTCAGGCACGCGCCGTACTTCAAGGACGATACGGGAATCTGCATGAGCGACTCGGTCGAGGTGCTCCTGCGTCCGACCGAGGAGAAGAAGAACTACCACCTTTTCTGCGCGCCGAACGGAAGCCGCGCCGATGCGTACGGCGAGGACAAGACGTGGGACGGCGGCTGGACGGTGAAGGCGCGTGATGCTGGCGGAGCCGTCGAGTATCTCGTCGCGGTCCCATTCGCAGACATAGCCGAGAACGGCATGGACCGGCACTGGCTCTTCAATCTCGGCCGCAACGACCGCCACAGCGTCAACCCGCAGTGCCCCGGCACATCCTATTCGAAGAACGGCGACTTCCGAGACGATGCATACTGGGCTTCGCTTGACCTGCCCGCAGACGTGTACGCGAAATGGGCGCGCGTCGCCGCGGCGAAGAAGTCGTCCGCGGAGCCGGTCGTGCTCGGAAGACTCGATTTCTACATGAACGAGCCGGAGGCGCGCTGGCGCATCTGGGACGAGAAGGGCGCCGTCGAGGAGGTCTCGCTCGACATCACGAAGATGCCATGCGGCACGAACGCCGTCTCCGTAAGGGCGCATGGCCGCAGCTGGCCCGTGGAAGTCGTGAAGCTCCCCTACTGGAAGGGCGCCACGCAGGTGAACCGATTCTCGCGTTCCGTGGTCCACGGCGGCGAAAAGGTCCTGATGGCTGCCAACTGCCTCCTGAACCGCGAAAACCCGAAGAACAGGAACGGGCGCTACGAGCAGCTCGAGATCATGAAGAGGCGCGGCTTCCGCTATGTGCACATCTGCACCTTCTCGGACAGGAAGCTGACGGACATGGCGATCGAGATGCTAGACGCAGGCCGCGACCTCGGCATGGACTTCATTCTCTGGACGGGAGACCAGGACGGCAAGACCGAGACGCGCGCAGAGACGCGTGCGCGGCTGATGCACTACGACAACATCATCAGCCGCGTGGCGACCGACGAGCCGGAGCTTGCCCGGCCCAGCGACGAGGTGCGCGACTTCATGATCGAGGAGAAGAAGCACTATCCCTACACCCCGGTGCAGATGAACAACACGACGTTCGGCTTTCCGAGCCGGTTCGCCGACCTGAGGACAGACATCTTCATGCTCGACGCCTATCTCACCGCAGCGGAGTTCAACACGGTCGACCAGGTGCTCCGCAACGTCGACGAGATGATGAAGGCGCGGCCCGGCGTTCCCTGCTGGTTCTTCCTCACGGGCGCAAACTCGATACACTACAAGCAGCCGTCGTACGGCGAGCAGTTCGCGCAGAGCTGGGGCGCGATATGCGCCGGCTGCTCGGGAGTCACCTGGTTCATCAACATGGTCGGCTCCAGGGCCAACTGGCAGGCGATGGTGGATTTCAACCGCGAGGCCCAGGAACTCAAGGACTTCATCCTCTCGGAGGAGCTGTGCGAGCCGGCGCGCGCGTCGGTCGGAACGGACCTCCTCCGCCATCGCACGTCGAAGTGCGGCGACGACTGGTATGTCTTCTCCTGCAACATCGACGCAGGGCCTCTCGAAGAGGTCGTTTTCACGCTGCCGCCCGAGGCGCCGCGCAGGGGCGTTGCCGAGGTGCTCTACGAAAACCGCAGGATCGCCTTTGAGAACGGAGAGTTCTCCGACGCCTATCCCGCGTACTCCCGCCACGTCTACAGGATAACGGCGACCCCTTGACGGAATCGGCGCCGTTTGGTAAACTACGCGCCATCTTGTCCATGGTGGGCGGGATGAAGCGAATGAGCCGGGGTAGTCCATCCTCGGCCAAAGCGGATTAATCTGAACAAAGGATTCAAGGAGAAAACAAAATGGAAATGCCTACGTCCGCCCTCACGGGCATCACGCTCAAGGACATGTTTGATGCCGGTCTTCACTTCGGCCATCAGACGAAGCGCTGGAACCCGAAGATGAAGGGATACATCTTCGACAAGCGCAACGGAATCCACATCATCGACCTCACCCAGTCCGTCGCCCTCCTCGACGAGGCCGCGCAGTTCCTCAAGGACACGGTCCTCGGCGGCAAGAAGATCCTCTTCGTCGCGACGAAGAAGCAGGTCTCCGAGCTCGTCAAGTCGGCGGCCGAGTCCGTCGAGCAGTTCTACGTGACCGAGCGCTGGCTCGGCGGCACGCTCACGAACGCGAAGACCATCCGCTCGTCCGTCCGCCGCATGCGCCAGCTCCAGGCGACCGCCAAGGCCAACGGCGGCGAGCTCTCCGAGCACAAGCAGGAGGCCTCGATGCTCCGCCGCGAGCTCAACAAGCTCGAGAAGAACCTCACCGGCGTCGCCGACATGGCGGAGCTCCCGGGCGCGCTCGTCGTCGTCGATGTCGTTCGCGAGGCCAACGCCGTCAAGGAGGCGGTGCGTCTCCACATCCCCGTCGTCGCGATCGTCGACACCAACGCCGACCCCGAGCCGATCGACTACGTGATCCCCGGCAACGACGATTCCGTCCGCGGCGTCGAACTGATCCTCAACGGCCTCGTCAAGGTCGTCAAGGGCGCTAACGACGAGTACGGCGCGAAGGCCGCCGAGGAGAACCGCAAGCGCGAGCAGGAGCGCAAGAACCGCGACGACGCCGAGAAGGCGGCCCGCGCCGAGCGCCGTGCGAAGGCCACGACCCGCAAGGCCGCCGCTGGCGGAGCCGCCTCGAAGAAGTCTGGCGTCGCCGCGAACGTCAAGGCCGCCGCGCGCGCCGCCAAGGAGGCCGCTGAGACCAAGGCGAAGGCAGATCTCGCTGCGAAGCGCAAGGCCAAGGTCGCCGAGGCGGAGGCAGCCGTCGTTGCGGCCTCCGAGGCCGCTCCTGCGGCGGAGGCCCCGAAGGCCGAGTGAGGCAGAGTTAAGGAAAAGAAAGGTTTAGGAACAATGGCAATCACTATTCAGCAGATCAAGGAGCTCCGCGAGGCGACCGCCGCCGGAATGGGAGCGTGCAAGGAAGCCCTCACGGCCACCAACGGCAACATGGAGGAGGCCGTCAAGTTCCTCCGCGAGAAGGGCCTCGCCGTCGCCGCGAAGCGCGTCGACAAGGAGTCCAAGCAGGGCATCGTAGCCCTCGCCGTCGCGGACGACAAGAAGTCGATGGCCCTCGCCGAGGTCAACTGCGAGACCGACTTCGTCGCCAAGACCGAGGCGTTCATCAAGTTCGTCGACGACGCGGCAAAGGTCGCTCTCGAAGGCAAGGACATCGAGCAGACGCTCAACGACGACTACAAGATGCTCCTCACCAAGACGGGCGAGAACGTGAAGATCCGCCGTAGCGAGCGCTATGTGCTCGAGGGCGCCGGCTGCCTCAGCGGCTACATCCACATGGGCGGGAAGATCGGCGTTCTCGTCGAGCTCGCCTGCGACAAGCCCTGCGAGAAGCTCGACGAGGCGGCGCACATGGTGTGCCTCCAGGTCGCGGCGAACGCGCCGAAGTACGTCAAGCCCGAGGATGTTCCCCAGGCCGAGATCGACGCCGAGCTCGAGATCAAGCTCAACGCGCTCAAGGAGCAGAAGGGCAAGCTTCCCCCCGAACAGGCCCTCGTCGGCATCAAGAAGGGCATGGCCTCCAAGTTCTGCACGCAGATCTGCCTCGTCAAGCAGGACTACGTCGCAGACGGCGAGCAGACTGTCGAGCAGTACCTCGCGTCCGTCGCGAAGGAGATCGGCGCGCCGATCACCGTGAAGCGCTTCGCGCGCCTCCAGCTCGGCGCCTAAGTCCGCGCATGGCGGTGCTTGTCGCATTGCCGGCACTGTTTCTGCTCTCGGCGTTCTTTTCCGGGGCGGAGACAGTGCTCTTCTCTTTGACGGGGGCCCAGCGCGAGCGCATCCGCGCGAAGAGCGCCGCAGCGGACGCCCTCATCACGAAGTGCCTCGCCGACAAGGCCGTTCTCTTCTCGACCCTTCTCGTCGGCAACACGCTCGTAAACTTCGCGATCTCGACGCTCGGCTTCCTCGCGTTCCGCGCGTACGTCCCCGGCGGGAGCTGGCTTGCCGTTCCGTCGATGACGCTTCTTCTGCTCGTCTTCGGCGAGATCACGCCAAAGCGCCTCGCGCTCCGCTATGCCGAGCGCCTTGCGCCGCCGTGCGCGCGGCTGCTCAAGTTCTGGCGCATCGTCCTTCGTCCGTTCAACAACGTCCTGCGGCTTTCCTCCAAGGCGTTCGCGCCCGCCCTCGAGCGCGAGAGGCGGGCTCTTTCCGACGAGGAGCTGATGACCGTCCTCGAGTCTGCGGCCGAGAGGGACGAGTCGCTTTCCGAGGACGTCGAGATGATAGAGGGCGTCCTGCGGCTCTCCGAGATCCACGCAAACGACGAGATGACGCCGCGCGTCGACATCGAAGGAGTCGACCTGGACCTTCCCGAAGAGGCGCGCACCGCCGCAGTCGCGAACGCGAAGCACCGTTTCCTCCCGCAGTTCCGCCGCACGCCCGACGCCATCGAGGGCGTTCTCGACGTCCGCATCGGCAGGAGCGAGGAGCCGGTCTTCGTTCCCGAGAACATGACGCTCGACGACCTGTTCGTCATGTTCGCCAAGAGCGGCAGGCGTCTCGCCGTCGTGCTCGACGAATACGGCGGGACGGCGGGGATCATCGCGCTCAACGACGTCCTCGAGCTAATCATGGGCCCCGCCGTGTTCGGCGGCAACGCGGGCGAGGAGCCGGCGATCGTGAAGAAGGGCGACAACGTCTGGGAGATCGACGCGCGCGCGAGCCTCGAGGAGGTGAACCGCGAGCTTGATCTCGAGCTCGAGGCCGAGGATGCCGACCGCCTCTCCGGCTGGGTCACTTTCCACGCCGAGAGGATTCCGCATGTCGGGCAGGAGATCGAGGCCGACGGATGCCGCGCGACCGTCCTCAAGCGTCGCGGCCGCCGCGTCACGCTTGTCAGGTTCGAGGTACTTTCGCGTCCGACGACAACATCCGACGAGGAACTGATAGAGGAAACCGACGCAGCGGTCGAACGGACCGAGGAGGACGACGCATGACGGTGTTCCTCCTCTTCCTCGCGGCGATCGCCGCGCTGCTTCTCGCCGCGTTCTGCGCCGGCGCGGAGACGGGCTTCCTCTCCGTGAGCCGCGAGCGCATACTCCACCTCTCCCGCGCGGGCGGGCGCAAGGCGAAGATCGTCCAGTCGGCGCTTTCGGACATGTCCCGCACGCTCACGACGCTGCTCATAGGCAACAACCTCGCCGGCGTCGTGTTCTCGTCGGCCTCCGCCGCGCTTGCGATCGAGCTTATGGGCGGCTCGCGTTTCGGTCGCGCCACCTGGAGCTTTGTCTCGGCGCTTCTCGTCCTCTATGTCTCCGAGTTCCTTCCGAAGATGCTCTGCGCCGCGCGGCCGCTCTACTTCTGCCTCAGGATGGCGCGCCCGTACCGTGCGCTCGCGGCTCTCATGAAGCCAGTCGTCATGCTGCTCCTTGCCGTCACAAACCTCTTTGTTCCGCGCAAGGACACGAAGTACAGCGTCACGGCGAAGGACCTGATGCGGATACTCCGCGACCGCAAGGACGGCGTCTGCATCTCCGACTTCGAGAGCGCGCTAATCGGGCGCATCCTCGTCTGTCGCGCGAAGGGCCGCTTCATCACGTCCGACGAGCTGATCGACGCCGTCCGCGATTCTGAGTGAAATCGCCCTTGACGGCGGGCGCGCTGTTTTGGTAAACTACGCGCCTGTTGTCACTTGAGGCGACATTGGCGAGGTAGCTCAGTCGGTAGAGCAAAGGACTCATAAGCCTTGGGTCGAGGGTTCGAACCCCTCCTTCGCCACCAGTTCCGGACGCAGTTCGTCCGATGAAAAATACCCCCTTGCGCCTATCGGCGCGTTTTTGATATACTATCCAGGTTTTCGCTCCAGACGGAGGCCACTTTAGCTCAGTAGGTAGAGCACATCCTTGGTAAGGATGAGGTCGGCGGTTCGATTCCGCTAGGTGGCTCCAGCATGGGGCGGAGGCAAACGAAGAACAACTACTCACAGGAGTTAAAAAAATGGCTAAGGAAACATTCGATCGCGGCGGAAAGCCGCACGTGAACGTCGGCACCATCGGCCACGTCGACCACGGCAAGACCACGCTTACGGCCGCTATCACGCACGTCCAGGCTCTCAAGGGCCTCTGCGAGGAGATCAAGTACGACCAGGTCGCCAAGGCGTCCGAGTCCGCTGGCCGCCGCGACGCGACCAAGATCCTCACGATCGCCTCCTCCCACGTCGAGTACGCGACGGAGAACCGTCACTATGCGCACGTCGACTGCCCCGGACACGCCGACTACGTGAAGAACATGATTACCGGCGCGGCCCAGATGGACGGCGCCATCCTCGTCGTCTCCGCCGTCGACGGCCCGATGCCCCAGACGCGCGAGCACGTCCTTCTCGCCCGCCAGGTCGGCGTGCCGAAGATCGTCGTCTTCCTCAACAAGTGCGACCTCGTCGAGGACGCCGAGATGCTCGACCTCGTCGAGATGGAAGTCCGCGAGCTCCTTTCCAAGTACGACTACGACGGCGACAACGCTCCCGTGATCCGCGGCGCGGCCTATCCGGCCACCCAGGCGGCCTCGAAGGACGACCCGGCGTGCAAGTGCATCGACGAGCTCATGAACGCCCTCGACACCTACATCCCCGAGCCCCAGCGCGAGCTTGACAAGCCGTTCCTCATGCCTATCGAGGACATCTTCTCGATCGAAGGCCGCGGCACGGTCGTCACCGGCCGCGTTGAGCGCGGTGTCGTCAAGGTCGGCGACGAAGTCGAGATCGTCGGTCTCAAGCCGACGGCTAAGACCGCCGTCACGGGCGTCGAGATGTTCCGCAAGCTCCTGGACCAGGGCCAGGCCGGCGACAACATCGGTACGCTTCTCCGTGGTACGAAGAAGGAAGATGTTGCCCGCGGCCAGGTTCTCGCGAAGCCGGGTTCCATCACCCCGCACACCGAGTTCAAGGGCCAGGTCTACGTCCTCACCAAGGAAGAGGGTGGCCGCCACACCGCGTTCATGAAGGGCTATCGTCCCCAGTTCTACATCCGCACGACGGACGTGACGGGCGACATTCAGCTCCCCGACGGCGTCGAGATGGTCATGCCCGGCGACAACGTCGAGATCACCGTCAAGCTCATCGCGCCTGTCGCGCTTGAGGACAAGATGCGCTTCGCCATCCGCGAGGGCGGCCGCACGGTCGGCGCCGGAACGGTTTCGAGCGTCATCAAGTAACAGCAAGAGAAGTCCTGTGAGATGCCCGGCCGGAAGTGGCCGGCCGGGCTCTGTCTCCTCCAGGACGGAAGGATCAGAAAATGCGAGAACTCGCTATTTTGGCCTGTGGTGAGTGCAAGAACCGCAACTACACGACGACCCGCAACAAGAAGACAATGACGGAGCGTCTGGAGAAGGTGAAGTTCTGCCCGCACTGCCGCAAGCGCACGACCCACAAGGAAACCAAGTGATTTCGAGCGACCCCAGCGTGAATGAGCCGAAAGGCGAAAGTGCGCGAGGGGAGGGAGCTCAATTAGGGTAGTAGCACAATGGCAGTGCAGCGGTCTCCAAAACCGCCTATGGGGGTTCGATTCCCTCCTACCCTGCCAACGGAACGAGGAAAAGGAAGATGAGCTTTTTCAAGAAGACGCAGGAGTACCTGGCCGGCGTGTCCGCCGAGGCCAAGCGCGTGACGTGGCCCGGGAAGGGCGAGCTTTGGGAGTCGACGCTCGTCGTGATTTCGTTCATCTTCATACTCGCGGCCACGACGCTCGTATGCGACAAGCTGATCGAGGCGTTCATCAAGGTCGTCCACGCGGGGGCGTGAGGGGCCGCAGGTAGCAGAAGGACCGAAGAGGTAAGACTATGGTCAAGCAGTGGTTTGTGCTTCACACGCTCACCGGCCAGGAAAACAAGGCCCAGAAGTCGATCGAGGCTCGCGTAAAGCTCGAGCGCATGGAAGAGTACATCGGCCGGTGCGTGATCCCGACCGAGCGCGTCACCGAGAAGAAGGACGGCAGGAAGCGCACGATCACGAAGAAGTTCTTCCCCGGCTACGTTCTCGCGGAGCTCGCGCTCTACGACGAGGCGAAGGGCCTTGACGAAAACGGGAAGAAGGCGATTTTCGAAAGGACGTGGCAGTTCCTCCGCGAGACACCCGGCGTGATCGGGTTCGTGGGCGGAGACAGGCCGCAGCCGCTGAAGCAGAGCGAGGTGGATTCGATTCTCCTCGACCGTCCTTCGGCGGGCGCGATGGCCGAGCGTCCGAAGGTTGATTTCAGCGTCGACGAGACGGTGAAGATAAACGATGGCGCGTTCATGGGCTTGACGGGCCAGGTTTCAATGGTGGATCCCGACAAGGGCAAGCTCAAGGTCGAAGTCGCAGTCTTCGGCCGCAAGGTCCCTGTCGACGTCGAATACTGGCAGGTCGAGAAAGTCCCCGTCGAGGAGACTCTCGAGCCGATCAAGTAGGAGGCGTGTAATTACGGTCCGAAAGGCCGGAAGCGCCGCGAGGCGCGCCGGAAGCACCGGGAAGGATCCCCGGAAGGAGCCGACAGAGAAAAGAAGGGTTGAGCGAGGAAGCGAGCGGAGTGCAGGATTGCCCGTGCGAAGCAAGCGACTGAGCGAACACTAATATGGCAAAGAAAGTCACTGGAGTCGTAAAGCTCCAGATTCCCGCCGGCGCCGCGAATCCCGCGCCGCCCGTGGGCCCCGCCCTCGGTTCTGCTGGTGTCAACATCATGCAGTTCTGCAAGGAGTTCAACGCCAAGACGGCGAAGGACTCGGGGCTAGTCATCCCCGTGATCATCACGGTCTACCAGGACCGCAGCTTCTCGCTGCAGTTCAAGTCGCCGCCTGCGTCGGTGCTCCTCAAGAAGGAGGCCGGTCTCGCCAAGGGCAGCGGCGTTCCCAACAAGAACAAGGTCGGCAAGGTCACCAAGGCCCAGCTTCTCAAGATCGTTGAGATGAAGAAGGCCGACCTCAACACCGACGATCCCGAGCAGGCGGTCAAGATGATCGCAGGCACGGCTCGCAACATGGGAATCGAGGTGGTCGAATGAGCAAGCACGGAAAGAGGTATTTCAACGCGCTGAAGAAGGCCCCCAAGAAGGAGGTCTCCCTCGAGGAGGCGGTCAAGTTCGTCAAGGACAACGCCGGCGCGAAGTTCGACGAGACGGTTGACGTCTACTTCCGTCTCGGCAAGGAGCTCACCAAGGGCGACACGGCGGTGCGCGGCACCGTCAAGCTCCCCAACGGCTCGGGCAAGACCGTCAAGGTGGCGGTGTTTGCCGGCGGCGACCACGCCGAGGAGGCGCGTCAGGCCGGTGCCGACTACGTCGGCCTCGCCGACCTCATCGAGAAGGTCACCAAGGAAGGCTGGTGCGATTTCGACGTCGCGATCGCGACCGTCGAGGCGATGAAGGAAGTCCGCAAGTGCGCCCGCATCCTCGGTCCGCGCGGCCTCATGCCCAACCCCAAGACCGGCACGGTCACCGACGATACGGCGACCGCCGTCAAGGAGGCGAAGGGCGGCAAGGTCGACTTCCGCATGGACAAGACGGGCAACATGGCCGTCATCGCGGGCAAGCGCTCGTTTGACGCCGCCAAGCTCGTCGAGAACATCAAGGCCATCGTTTCCGCCGTCCAGGCCGCGAAACCGGCCACGGTCAAGGGCGTGTTCATCAAGTCGATGAGCGTTTCCTCGACCATGGGCGTCGGCGTTCCGGTCCAGGTCGTCAGTGATGCCGAATAAGGAGGGTGACTAAAATGAGAATCGAAAAGATTGCAATCCTCGACGAGGTCGTCGCCCGCGTAAAGGACTCTGACTACTGCTTCATCATCGACCACGGCGGCGTTACCGTCGCGCAGTTCGCGAAGCTCCGCAAGGCCCTCCGCGCGCTCGACAGCCGTCTCCTCGTCGTGAAGAACACCTTCCTCGGCAAGGTCGCCAAGGAGAAGGGGTGGAGCGAAGAGGTCAACGCGATGTTCAAGGGCAATTCCGCGATCGTCACCGGTCACGGCGAGCCTACGGCCGTCGCGAAGGCCATCATGGAGTTCGTCAAGGACTCGAACGGCAAGGCGTCCGTCAAGGGCGCGGACTACGACAACAAGATCGTTGACGCCGCGATGGTCGAGGCCCTCTCCAAGGTTCCCGGCAAGGATCAGCTCCGTGCGACGCTTCTCATGCTCCTCAAGGAGCCTGCGACCCGTCTCGCCCGCGTCCTCTCCGAGAAGGCCAAGAAGGGCGGCGATGCCGCTCCTGCAGCCGAGGCGCCCGCCGCCGAGGCCGCTCAACAGTAAACCAGATTTCCCTTGGATGAAAAACGCCAAGGGTTGACAAGTAAAACAAAGGAAACAAAAAAATGACAAACGAAGAGATCATCAAGGAGCTGTCGGGCAAGACGGTTCTCGAAATCAACGAGCTCGTCAAGGCTCTCGAAGAGGCATGGGGCGTTTCCGCCGCCGCCGCAGTCGCAGTCGCGGGTCCCGCCGCTGGCGCCGCTCCTGCCGAGGAGAAGACGGAGTTCGACGTCATCCTCAAGGCCGCTGGCGCGAACAAGATCGCCGTCATCAAGGAGATCCGCGCGATCACCGGTCTTGGCCTCAAGGACGCCAAGGATATGGTCGACGGCGCTCCCAAGAAGGTCAAGGAAGCCATCGCCAAGGACGAGGCCGAGAAGATCGCCGAGCAGCTCAAGAAGGCCGGCGCCGAAGTCGAGGTCAAGTAAGACCGCGACCGTTTCGGTCAAAGGAAGGCGCGGCGCATTCGCCGCGCCTTTTTTTTTGGTATAATACAACCCTTGACTCTGATTGCAGCCATATTGCTTGCGGCTCTTACGAGAGCCGAGATCATCGACCGGTTCAAGGCCGCGCCGGTGACGCAGCTTGACGGCCTCGTGCAGGTCTACGGCGACTGCCCGGCCGACATGCGCCGCGATTTCCAGCTGCCCGTCGCGTCGTTCGCCTCCGATGTCTGCCGCAGGCTCTACGCCGCGGGGAACAGGAAGCCGGTCAAGTTCCGCGAGGCCGGCATAATCATCCGCATCGGCGACGTGAGGACCAACCTGACAGACGTCGTCGCCCGTCCCGCGACGCGCGACGGCGGGGAGAAGTTCACCCGCATCTATCTGCCGTCCCCGTCCGGCGCCGACCTGAGGAAGTTCCGCCACGAGATAGTGCGCGCGTTCTACCGTGCCGTCGACGGCATCGATCTCGACGACGAGGGGGTGACGAAGAAGCTCCGCGAGTCCGACCCTGTGACGCGCGTCGAGGATATCCAGTCCGAGGTCGCCGCATGGCGCGAGCGCGGCGAATACGCCGCGGGGAAGACGGACGAAGACTACCTCAAGCTCATGAGGGGCGTCCACCTGCCGGGTGTCGCGACGAAGGCGGACGTCATGACCTTCGCGTCGCGGCTCTTTCTCTATCCCGAGCTGCATTCGGCGCCGTTCTGCGGGAGATACCGCTCGTGCTCGTTCCGCGACGCAATCGCGCTCGTCTCGGAGGATCCAGCGGTGCGGCTCGCCGCCTATCTCAAGATCCAGCCGCTCATGCTGTTCGGGCAGGGGCATGGAGACAGGATGAACGGTGCCGTCGAGGCATACGCGAAGTTCCTTGCCGAGCTTGCCAGGTGCAAGCTGCCGCGCGAGGACCTCGTGAAGCTTCTGGACGACGCGGACGAGAAACTGAAAGGAGTGCTCGAAGAATGAAGACGAAGAAGACGATCACCGACTCCACGGTGGATCCCGACATACTGCGCTACACGGTCGGCGATGATCCTGTGCTGGACCTCGCGCTTGCGAAGTGGGACTGCATGGGGACCGCCGCGCACGTTACGATGCTTTCCGAAATGAAGGGGCTGAAGCGCCCCGTCGTCGCGAAGAGCGAGGCCGCGAAGGTCAGGAAGGCCCTCGGCCGCGTCGCCGCGCTTGCGGAGAAGGGGAAGTTCACGATCCGCGAAGACGACCAGGATGTCCACATGGCCGTCGAGCGCCTGCTTACCGAGGAGCTCGGAGACCTCGGCAAGAAGATACACACGGGCCGCAGCCGCAACGACCAGGTAGCCGTCGACGTCCGTCTCCACATGAAGGACGAGATCCTCGCCGCGGAGGGGGAGCTTGGCGCCCTTGCCGCGGAGCTCTGCTACTTCGGCTGGTGCGCCGGCGCGATTCCGCTCGTCGGTCGCACGCACCTTCAGCCCGCGATGCCGTCGACCGTCGAGATGTGGGCGACCGGCCACGCCGAGATGGTGCTCGACCAGCTCGCGAACCTCGAGGCGGCCTACGCGCTCGCTGACGCGAATCCCCTGGGGAGCGCGGCCGGATACGGCGTGCCGCTGCCGCTCGACCGCGCGCGCACGACGAAGCTCCTCGGCTTCTCGCGCACTATCCACAACTGCTTCGGCGCTTCGATGGCGCGCGGCGAGTGCGAGGCGTCGCTCCTTTCCGCGCTCGCGCAGCTCATGGCCGTCCTCTCGCGCCTCGCCGAGGACATGATCCTCTTCTCGATGCCAGAGTTCGCGTACTTCCGCCTGCCGCGCGAGTACTGCACTGGTTCGTCGATCATGCCGCAGAAGTTCAACCCCGACGTCCTCGAGCTTGTCCGCTCGAAGGCGGCCCAGGTCCTCGGCCTGCAGACGGCGTCGCTCTCGCTTCTCCACGCGATGCCCGGCGGCTACAACCGCGACCTCCAGGACTGCAAGGGGCTCTACATGAAGGGGCTCGACATCACGCGCACGACGCTGAGGATACTCGCGAAGGTCGTGAAGGGCATGAAGGTCGACCCCGCGGCGTGCCGTGCCGCGTTCACGCCGGGCGTCTTCGCGACGGATGTCGCGCTCAGGAAGGTCGCGGCGGGAACCCCCTGGCGCGACGCGTACCACGATGTCCGCGACCACCTCGAGCAGCTTGACGCCGAAAGCCCCGATGCCGCCGTTGCCCTCAAGAAGCACGAGGGCACGTGCCTCGGGCTCGACCACGATCTATACCGCTCGCGCATAGCCGCCGCCGTCGAGTCGGCGGAGAAGCGCCGCCGTGAACTTGACGCGCACTGCCGGAGGCTCCTGAAATGAACAAACTGCTTGAAGTCGTCGATCTGCACGTGAAGTACGGCTCGTTCGAGGCCGTTAAGGGCGTGTCGTTCTCGCTTGGCGAGGGCGAGATGCTCGGCATCGTGGGCGAGTCGGGGTCGGGAAAGTCTACGATCGCGAAGACGCTCGTCGGGCTTGAGAAGCCGTCGTCCGGCAGGATCGACATCGCTCCCGGGATCGGGCTCCAGATGATATTCCAGGATGCCGTCGGGTCGCTCAATCCCCGCATGACTGTCCGCCAGATGCTCGACGAGACGCTGCGTCATGTGGCGCGCCGGGCGAAGCGCGGGGCGGTAGACCTGAAGGGCGCGAACGATGCCGGCGGGCTCGTATCGCTCGTGGGGCTCTCGAAGGCCGTGCTCGACCAGTATCCGCGCGAGCTTTCCGGCGGCCAGTGCCAGCGTGTCTCGGTTGCGCGCGCACTTGCGTGCCAGCCGAAGGTGCTGATCGCCGACGAGCCGGTCTCGGCTCTTGACGTGTCGGTCCAGGCCCGCGTTCTAAACCTCCTTCGCGACCTTCGTCGCGATCTCGGGCTTTCGATTCTTCTCGTCGCGCACGATCTCGCCGTCGTGAAGAATGTCTGCGACAACGTCTGCGTGATGGAGAAGGGGCTTTTCGTAGACGCCGGAACGTCCGAAGAGGTGTTTTCGAACCCCAAGAGCGACTATACGAAACATTTGCTTGAGGTCGTTCCCAAAATCCCCATATTTTGATATAATCTGCTCAAATGGCCGAAAGTATACAGGTCGTCGCCTTCGAGGGCGGCGAATTGCGGCCGCTTGGACCGGAGATTGTCCCCGGCGAAGCGGTTCTGGCCTTGCCTTTGTCCCGTCTCGTCGTCAGGATGGTCAGGGTCGCCGCGGATGACGATCCGGTCAAGACGGCGTCGGAGTCTCTCGCCGCCGTCTCCCCGTTTCCCGACGAGCCGCTCACCGTGTCGTGCGAGACTGTGCGCGAGACGGAAGAGGGGCGCACTGTCCTCGCGGCGGCGCTTCCCGAGGGAGCCGCGGACGACATCGCCGACGCGCTCGATGCGGCCAATATCAACGTAACGAAGGTCGATGTCCTCGCGCTCGGCGAGCTGCGGGGGCTCTGGCCGCAGCTTTCCGGCGGGAGCGCCGGCGTGAGGCGTCTCGTTCTTCTCAAGGGGGCGGACTGCATATCGCTTTTTGTCCTCGATGACGACCAGCCTGTCGCGGTGCGGGCGATAACCTCGGAGGGCGACCTGAGGCGCGAGGTGATGCTTTCCCTGCTCGAAGCCGAGGATTTCGGCGGCGCAAGGCCTCTTTCCGAAGTCGCGATCGCGGGCGACGTCGATGCGTCGGGCCTCGATGCCTTCGCGCCTGTGCGTCGGCTCGAGGTTGGCGAAGACCGCGTCAGGACGGCGCTCGAAGGCGTCGCGGCACGCGCGGAGGAACCGTCCTCCCTCGATGCCATGCCGTCGAGCTGGCGAGAGGTCCTCGACGAGACGCGCTTCAAGGCGAAGCTCAGGAAGTTCCTCGCGATCGCGGGCGGAATATGGGCGCTCGTGATGCTGGTTCTCTTCGGCGTGCCGTTTGTCTTCGGGCTTCTGACCGACCGCCAGAAGGGGCTCTGCAGGGAACACTCGCGCCAGTACAAGTCGGTTTTAGCGATGAAGGAGAAGGTCGATCTCGTGCGCAAGTACTCCGACCACGCGCGCGGTGCGCTCGAGACGATGAAGACGGTCAGCGACCTTCTGCCGCTGCCGGAGGGGAGCGATTCGTCCTGCATCGAGCTCAACTCGTGGAACTTCAGGCGCGAGGACGGCGTCAGGTTCTCCGGCGAGGCCGATTCCGCGCAGCTCGTGTACCAGTTCAAGGATGCGCTCATCGACTGCGGCGTATTCGCGCGCGTCGAACTGCAGGGGCCTTCGGCCGGCAAGGGCGGCCGCCAGCGCTTCGACATAGACTGCCGCTTCGAGGCGGAGGAGGAGTCGGAATGAACAGCAAGTCCCTCCGAGAGAAGGCGCTGATCGCCGTCGTCGGCGTGATCATGCTCTACGCCGTCGCCGTCGTGCTGTGGTTCGTCAGCCAGGAGGACGCGTGGAAGCGGGCCGCGAAGGCATACGACAGGGCGAAGAAGACGTACGAGTCCGAGCGCAAGCTCATAGGCGAGAGGCAGCAGTGGAACGACGCCTACGAGGAGGAGAAGGCGCAGATGCCCACGTTCGCGTTCGGCAAGTCGACGGACACGACGTGGCTTCAGAAGATGGACGAGCTTGCCGAGAAGCACCATATCTCCATCATGCAGCGCCAGCCCGGCAAGGAAGTCGAGAAGGGCGACGTTCTCGAGCTGCAGATCGAGGTGAGGAACTGGGAGGGCGCGCTCGAGTCGCTCGTCAGGTTCATGCACGAGCTCGAGAACACAACCGAGGGAATGTTCGACGTCGGGTATCTCAATTTCAAGCCCAGCGCGAAGAGGGGCTATATGAAAGGGTCGTTCACGCTGACCTGCGCCTACATGAGGGAGGACTGATTCCATGAAGAAGAAAATACTTGCTTTCTGCGTCGCGCTTGTCGCGTTTTTCGCCGCGGTCGACGCGACCGCGCAGGGAATCCTGCGCCGCCCCCAGAGCCTGCCGGGCCGGTCGGTCCCGGCTGGCGCGACAGCCGGTGCGGCGACCTCCGCGCCGTCGGACGACACGGCGTCAGACGCCGATCCCAAGGAGGCCCCTGCGCTCAACTGGGACGCCGCGCCCGTCGACATCGTCTTCCAGACGTACGGCGAGCAGGTCGGCAAGACGATCCTGAAGGATCCCTCCGTCCCGAACGCGACGATTACCCTCAAATCGCGCGAGGGGCAGAAGCTCTCCAAGGAGGAGTACCTTGAGGCAATCGAGGTCGTCCTCGAGATGAACGGCATCCACCTTGAGCCATACGGCGAGAAGTTCATCCGCGCGGTTCCGCGCGGCAAGGCCCGCAAGGAAGGCATCCCGCTCTACATGGACATCACCGACGTTCCCGAGGATGCAAAGGACGGCAGGGTGATTTCCGTGATGATATCGTTCAAGTCGATCGCGACCGACGAGGCGCAGAAGGCGCTTGAGAACTTTAAGTCCGACACCGGCATGCTCAACGTCTTCGAGCGCACGAATTCGATTCTTGTGACCGACACGTGGCAGAACATCAAGCGCATGGACGAGATCGCGAGGGCGATGGACATATCCTCCCCCGTCCTTGAGCAGGTCTTCGTATATCAGGTCGAGAACGCCTCGGCAAACGACATCAAGACGGCCCTGGAGCAGATCGTCCAGGAGTCGCAGAAGGAGCAGGAGAAGAACGGCAAGGCGGTGCAGAACAATGCCGGTTCGCAGAATGGCTTCACCCGCCCGTCGATCGGCGGCCCACGGCTCCTCGGTGCCAACCGCAACCAGCCGGAGCAGCCGAAGCCCTTAGAGTCGACGGTGACGTCGATGTCCGACGCAGACCGCGGGATGATACGCGGCAAGGTGCTCATCCTCGCCGACGAACGTTCCAACAAGCTGGTCATCATCACGTCGAAGTCAAACTACGACTTCTTCGAAAAAGTGATCAAGCAACTCGACGTGGAGACCACCCCCGACACGGTCGTGAAGGTATACCGCCTCAAGTACGCCGAGGCGGAGGAGGTCGCCGACATGATAAACGACCTCATCGGCAACGCGCCGTCGTCGAAGTCTTCCGCGAAGGGCAGCCAGAACGCCGCGGCGCGCGGACAGGGCGGCACGACGCGTGTTTCGAGCCCGACTGGCGCGACTGCCGCCAATGCGGCGCGCAAGAGCGCGAACCAGCGCACGGGCGAGGCGAAGCCTGGCGAGCTCTCCAAGGAGAACACGACGGTTCTCGCCGACAAGCGCATCAACGGCCTCGTCGTGATGACGAACAAGGAGCTCGTTCCCGTGGTCGAGAGCATCATCGAGGCGATGGACGTCAAGCTCTCGCAGGTCCTCATCGAGACGGTCATCATCGAGGTCACGCTCGGCGACGACCTCAAGACCGGCATCGACTGGGTGCAGAGGGGGCGGACAAGGGACTACAAGAACGTCCCGACCGGGACCTTCTCGCAGCGCATCTCCGGCTATTCCAAGTCAACGTTTCCGACTACCCAGGATCCCGACGGGAGCGACTGGATCAGGGGTGGCGACGGATACTGGTACACGCCGGTCATAGAGATCGTCGAGAACACGATCCCGGTGAAGACCCTTACCCGCGACGGGTTCTACAACAACGACAACTACATGCTCGGCGGCGGCGGCGGAACTGGGACTTCGGCGCTCCAGGGCTTGTTCACGACGGTTGCCACCAACGGCGTCGAGGCCGCGCTTGGCGCGAACCCGATTGGATCCGGCATAAATTATTTCCTTAAGTCCGACAAGCTCAACCTTGCCGCGATAATCCAGGCGTCCAAGACCGACAGCCATGCGAAGTACATCGCCTCGCCGGTGGTGATGACGGTCGACAACAAGGAGGCGACGATCGACGCAACCGAGAACCGGCAGTTCCTCACCGGATGGACGGCGCAGTCGGGCTCCTATGGAAACAGCGGGCAGCCGACTCCAAACTACAGCGCCAAGGACATCGGCATCAAGATCAAGGTCACGCCCAAGATCAACCCGAACGGGACGGTGATGCTCGAGGTCGAGGAGGAATATTCCCAGTTCATCCGGGACGGCCAGTCGTTGCTGATTCCGCAGGGCGGAAACTATGTCCATGGCAATGTCGATCTTGCCCTGGAGCGCAAGATGTCGGCAGACATCCTTTTGGAGAACATGCAGACGGTGGTCCTCGGCGGACT
>CACYNF010000029.1 GCA_902775595.1 uncultured bacterium
TATTTTTTCTTCTTCCGACAAGTGGCTTTTCACCGGCGTTATTTCCGCTGCGTAGATTTTCGGACGACGAGCGTCGCGGGTGGTGTAGGATGTGACGCGACGACCGAGGCTGTTGATGGACGAGCCAAGGCCATGCAGCTCTATGTTGTCGATTCAAGGATCGTGGATGTGGGATGGTTGTGTCGAAATCGTTCTTGGATTCGACACGAAGGATGGTTGAGTCGTGGTTTGGTTGCGGCTGAAGAAATGGCTGGGGGATGGTTGTTGAGTGAAGGCGGGATTCCTGCGTGTCGCGGTGGGAACGGTTGGAGCACGGACGAGGGGAAGGACTAATCGGCGACGATGCCGCCGCCGAGGGCCTTGTAGAGCGCGATCAGGTTGACGGTAATTTGGCCGCGCGAAATCACGAGCGACTCCTCGAGCGAGAGGAGCGAGCGCTGCGCGTCGATCACCGCGGTGAAGTCCCTGAGGCCGTTCTTGTAAAGGTCGTTCGAGATCGCGACTGCGTCCTGCGCCGCCTTAACAGCACCCTGCAGCGCCTGATAGCGGTGGTACTGCTGCGTATACTCGGCGTAGGCGTTGCGCACTTCGCGGTACGCCTCCTGAATGGCCAACTCGTACGCGAGGAACGCCTCGTCCATACGCGCTTCCTCGGCCTTCACGTTCGCATAGATGCTGCCGCCCTGGAAGATCGGCCAGCTTATCGCAGGCCCGATGGAACCGTAGAAGTCGCCCTTCCCGAGGAACTTGTGAACCTTGACCGACTCCACCCCGAGATAGCCGTTGATGTAGAGCTTCGGGAACCAAAGCGACTTAGCGACGCCGACCTTCGCCGTCTGCGCGGCGAGTTTGCGTTCTGCGGCGCGCACATCGGGACGCGCGCGGATCATGTCGAGCGGAATTTCCGCGATCTTCTCGGGAGCGAGAAGCCAGTCGCGGTCGGGGCATTCCTTAAGCTCGTCGTGGCGGGCACCAGGAATGTCCCCCGTGAGGACGGCAATCGCGTTGAGCAGCCGCTCCTCCTCCGCGAGAAGCGGCGGAATCGTCGCAAGCGTCTGGTCGACGACGTACTTCGACTGGTTGACGGCGAGCTCGTCGCCTATTCCCGAGTCGAAGCGCGACTTCAAGATGTCGTACGTCTCTGTCTGGAGGACGAGGTTCGTGCGCGCGACCGCGATGCGCTGCTGGGTCGTGCGGAGCTGTATGTATTCGCGCCCCACCTCGGCGGTGAGCGTGACCCAGGCGTCCTCGAGACTCCAGTATGATGCCGCCATTTCGGACCACGCGGCCTCGGTGGCGCGACGGCTGCCGCCGAAGATGTCGATTTCCCACGACGCGTCGAATCCGGCGCGGAAGAGGTCCGAGTAGTTGCGCTTCGAGCCGCTCGCAAGCCACGACGCGTACTGCGACGACGTGTAGCGCTCGTGGTGCCCCACCGTGCCGCTTGCGCCGAACGTCGCCTTGGGCATGAACGCGGCATAGGAGCCAAAGAGCATCCAGGCCGACGCCTGCAGGCGCTGCTGCGCCATGCGATAGGTCAAGTTGCTCGAGACGGCGCTCGCGACCAGGTTCGTGAGGACATCGTCGTCAAAGCGGCACCACCAGCATGAAATGTCGTTCGTCGTGACGAGCGTACGAATGTCGTCCTTGCCCTCCGCCGGCTTCCACTCGCCGACTTCGGTGCGGTTCGTCGTGGGGTACCCGGCGTCGGGCATCGCGTATGCAGGAAGCCCGTCCATGTCGGGGCTCTTGTAGTCTGGCCCGACGGATGGAAGCAGGCAACAGCCGGCAGCGGCAATCACAACAAGCGGAATCAGTCTTTTCATACATCACTCCTTGCTTTTAGCTGACGGCGGCGGAGCGCCGTTGTGGAAAGATAGGCGAAGAGGCGCTTTATGCGTTCGCGCCACGTCTGGAAGAGCGCGTAGAGCCCGGGCACCAGGAGGATTCCGAACGACACGGACGCGAACATGCCCCAGAACTCGGTCGTGCCGAGGTGGTTGCGGCTCGCGGCACCCGCGCCCGTAGCGATCATCATCGGAAGAGTGCCGAGGAGCGTCGTCAAGGCCGTCATGAGAAGCGCCCTGAGTCGCTCGCCAGCAGCGGCACCAGCGGCGTCCGCAATCGAATAGCCCTCGTTCTCGCGCTTGTCCTTCGCAAACTCGACGATCAAGATCGCGTTCTTCGAGGCGAGGCCCACGAGGAGGACGAGTCCGAGCTGCGCGTATATCGACAGCGGATACGGCGAGCCGGTCATCCAGATGCCGAACCACTTGAGTCCGCACAGCGCGCCGAACACGGCGACGAAGATCGAGAGCATCACGGGGAGCGGAATCGTCCACGACTCGTACTGCGCGACGAGGAAGAGGTAGCCGAACAGGATCGCGAGCGCGATGAGCGGCGCCGCGCCGCCCTCGTTGCGCGCCTCCTGGAACGACAGGGCCGCCCAGTCGTAGCCGTAGTCGGACGGGAGGATGTCCTTGAAGACATTCCTCAGGTCGTTCATGATCTTGCCAGACGCAACGCCGGGCATGGGCATCACGGTTATGCCGCACGAGACGTACTTGTCGCGCGTGTAGACGGTGCGCGGGCCGAGCTCACGCGTGATGTCGCCGAGCGAGCCGATCTGCACCATCGCGCCGTTCTCGCCGCGCACGTAGAGACGCCCGACTGCCTCGGGCGTGGCGCGTCCGTCCCAGTCGGCCTGCACCGTCACGCGGTTCACCTGCGTGCCGAGGTTGACGTCGTTGACGTACCTGGAGCCGAGGTAGTTCTGCAGAGTCGCGTAGACGGTCGAGACCGGCACCTTGTACATCTCGGCCTTCACGCGGTCGAGGTTGAACCTGAGGTGCGGCGTGACGGCGTTGTAGCCCGAGTAGGCGACCATGATGTCCGGATGCTTCGTCTTGTCGTTCAGCTCCGCAAGCACGCGGTTCTTCACGCCGTCCATGCGGATCGGGTCCGCCGTGCCCTTGTCCTGGAGGTCTACGCTGATGCCGTTCGTCATGCCGAGGCCCGGGATCGCCGGCGGCATGAATACCTTCCAGTTCGGCTCCGGAACCTGCGCAAGGACAGCCTGCAGGCTGCGCGTGAGCGCCGCGGCGCTCTGGTCGGGCCGCCTGCGCTCCGACCAGTCCTTCAGGTCGATGATGACCATCGCCTGGTTCTCGCCGCGTCCGCCGACCATCGAGAAGCCGGTGATCGTGAGGACGCTTCTCACCTCGGGGACCTTGAGCAGCATGTCGACGGCGCGGAGCGACACGTCGCGCGTGCGGTCGCGCGTCGAGCCCTCGGGCATCTCCATCGCGGCGAAGATGACGCACTGGTCCTCCTCGGGGAGGAACGCCGTCTGCGTCGAGCGGAACATCTGGACCGTCAGCAGGACCGTGAGGATGAGGAGCGCGAGCGCGAGGAAGATGCGCGACGCGAGCCACTTCGCGAGCTTGACGAAAAGTCCCTTGAACGAGTTGACCGCCCAGTTGAACCATGCGAGCGGACCGTGCTTGTAGGGTCTCGCCTCGTGGAGTATGAGCGAGCAGAGCGCCGGCGCGAGCGTAAGCGCGCACACGGTCGAGAAGCACACCGCAGCGGAGAGCGTAACGGAGAACTGCTGGTAGATTCGTCCCGTGATGCCGCTCATGAAACCGACGGGGACGAAGATGCCGAGAAGGACGAGCGTCGTCGCGATGACGGCGGACGTCACGTCGCTCATAGCCTGGATCGCCGCCTCCTTCGCGTTGAGCCCGCGCGTCTCTATTAAGAACTGCACGCGCTCGACGACGACGATGCAGTCGTCGACGACGACGCCGATTGCGAGGACGAGTCCGAACAGCGTCAGGATGTTTATCGAGTAGCCGAGGAAGGCCATCAGGATGAACGTCGAGGAGAGCGACACGGGGATCGTGAGGCAAGGGATCAGCGTCGCGCGCCAGTCCTGGAGGAACAGGTAGCAGACGAGCACAACGAGTCCGAACGTGATGAGAAGCGTGTACACGATTTCGTCGATGCACGTGCTCACGTAGTCCGTCGCGTCGTAGGGGATGACCCACTCGAGGTCGTCCGGGAAGGACTCCTGGAGCTGCGCCATCGCCTTGCGTATCGCCTTCATCGTCGCGATGGCGTTCGCACCCGGCTTCTGCTGGAGCGCGATCGAGACGGCGTTGCCTCCGTTGAGCTGGCCGGTGAACATGTAGTTCTGTTCGCCGATTTCGGTGCGCGCGATGTCCTTGAGCCGCACGACGCCGCCGTTCGCGTCACGCCTCACGACGATATCGTCGAACTCCTTCGCGGACATGAGGCGCCCCTTCGCGAGGAGCGACATCGTCCACGCGGCGTGGTCGCCTGTCGGCGCGGCGCCGACCGAGCCGAGCGAGGCCTGGATGTTCTGCTTCGAGACGGCGGCCATCACCTCCTCGGTGTTCATTCCCTGCGCGGCCATGCGCGCGGGATCGAGCCAGACGCGCATCGAGAGCTTCGGACCGTACACCGTCGCATCGCCCACGCCCTTGACGCGCAGGAGCACCGGCTGGATGTTCGCGTAGATGTAGTCCGAGATCTGCAGGCGAGAGAGGGTTCCGTTGGGGGACCTGACCGCGATGAAGCCGAGCATGTCCGAGTTCTGCGCGCGCACGCGCTTGCCGAGCTGCTTCACCTCCGACGGAAGCTTCGCCTCCGCCTGGGCGACGCGGTTCTCGACCTTGACCTGGTCCATGTCTCGGTCTGACTCGACCTCGAACGACACGTTGAGCGAATAGCTGCCGTCGTCGCCGCACTGCCCCGTCATGTAGAGCATGTCGTCCACGCCGTTCACCTCGTCCTCGAGCGGCATCGCGACGGTGTTCAGCACCTCCTTCGCATTCGCGCCCGGATAGGTGTAGCTAACCGATATGGACGGAGGCGTCACGCGCGGATACTGCGTGACGGGCAGGTTGAAGATCGCCATCGTGCCGGCCATGGACAGCACGATCGCGATGACCATCGCGAAGCGCGGACGCTCCACGAACGTCCGCGAGAACGTCTTGATCTGGTCTATTGCTGGCCTAAGGGGAAGCTTCATCTGTTCCTCACTCCTCGATCGGGGACTTGTGGCCCGCGTTGATGTCGTCGTTCGAGGTCGGCTCGGCGAGAGCGACCTTCACCCCGGGACCGAGCTTGGAGATGCCGGAGATGACGACGCGCTCGCCCTCCTTCACGCCCTTCACGAGCGGTGTCCATCCGCCGAAGGGCTCCTTCGTCTCCACCGGACGCTGTTCGACCGTCATGTCGTCCTTCAGGATCCACACTCCCTGGTTCCCGCCGGGAAGGTCGACGATCGCCTGCTGCGGGACGGACGGGTAGCTCGGCGGCTCCTGGTAGTCGGTGAGGAGCGTCACATAGCTGTTCGGAATGAGCAGGCGCTCGGGGTTGGGGAACCTGAGTCGCATCATGATCGACGCCGTTTCGCGCGACATCTGGTTGTCGTCGAAGTCCCACGTGCCCTCGCGGTCGTACTCGCTGCCGTCGGGGAGGATGAGCCGCATGCGGAACGCATGGTCAGTGCCCTCGCGCTGCGCCTGGCGCCACGCGATGTAGGCGCGGTCGGTGAGCGGGAACGAGACGCGGATCGGGTCGATCTGCACGATCTTCGCGAGCGCGCCCTTGGACGGCGCGACGTAGGCGCCGACGTGGGCGGAAGACTTGCCGATCTGCCCGGAGAGCGGAGCGAACACCGTGGTCTTCTTGAGGTCGTACTCCGCGACGACGAGGTTCGCCTTGGCCTGAAGGACGGCGGCCTTCGCCTTTTCCGCGGCCGCTTCGGCGTTGTCGCGCTCAAGCTGCGTGATACCGCGCTCGTCCGCCTTCTCCATACGCTCGAAGTAGCGCTCGGCCCTCCTCGCCTCGGCCTCCGCGGCCGCGAGGTCGGCCTTGCGCTGGTTCGCGACGGCCTGGTAGCGCTCGTCGTCGATCACGTAGAGGACCTGCCCCTCCTTTACGACGTCGCCTTCCTTGAACTTGATCTCCTTGACGTATCCGTCGACCTGCGGAAGGAGATCGACCTCCTGCACCGCCTCCGCGTGCGCGACGAACCTCTCGGGGAGATTGTATACGCGCAGCTCGGCGTTCGTGACGGCGACGGTCTGCTGCATCGCCGCCATCGCCGCGAGCTTCGCGGCCTGCGCCGCCGCCGCGCCACCGTCGCCCTTCGGCCACATGTCCTTCCCTATCCAGCCGCCCGCGACGCATACCGCCGCGAGGACTATAGTCCCTATTATGCTACCGAGCGTTGATTCCTTTTCAGCCATTGCTTGACTCCTTTGTACGTATGCGGTTCCAGATTGCCTCGTAGGCGTGCCTCAGCGTCTGCTCAAGGTCGCGCGTGAGGAAATGGTCTATGCGGGCCTGGACGAGCCCGTCCCAGATGGCGATCGAAACGACCGCAACCTCGTCCGCGTCAACTTCCGCGCGAGCGCGGCCGGCGGCGATATCCGCAGCCACGGCGTTCCTGAACGCCGACATAGGGCCGCGATTCTCGTTCGCGAGAAGATCCTCGCGAACCTTCGCCATCGAGTCGTCCGACCACTTGATCTGGCATTTCATCAGGCGGAAGAACTCCGCGCTCTTCGGATCGTCCACCATGTGCATGGCGTTGCGCACCATCATGTCCGCGACCTTCGGGAACGTCAGCTCCCCGTGCGGCATTAGCTCCTCGAGCTGCCGGCGGAACTTCGCAAGCGCCTCCTCGACGAGTTCGACGAGGAGCCGCTCCTTCGACTCGAAATGCCAGTACACGGCGCCCTTCGTCATCTTGAGCCGCGCGGCGATGTCGTTGAAGGTCGTGCGCTCGTAGCCCTTCCTCACGAAAAGCGACAGAGCACTCGCAAGAATCCTCCTGCGCGTCTTCTCTGCGTCCTCTTTTCTTCTACGGGCCATGATGGGCGCATATTATACATACCTCCTGGTATGTATGTCAAGTGGGAACTTCCGGCTTTTTCGGCAACGCCGATACGCAACTTCGGCGCCCGATTTGCTATAATAGCGGCATTGTGAAGTTCGACCTCCATATACACAGCTGCCTTTCGCCCTGCGCGAACCTCGAGATGGCGCCGTCGGAGATAGTGCGCAAAGCCGTTTCCTCGGGGATGGACGGCATTGCGCTCACCGACCACCAGTCGGCGCGCAACACGCCGGCGATCGCCGAGTGCGCGCGGCGCGCGGGGATCAAGTGCCTTTTCGGGATGGAGGTCCAGACCGCCGAGGAAGTCCACACCCTCGCGCTCTTCGACACCGTCGAACAGGCGCTAGAGATGACGGAGTGGGTGTACGCCGCGATGCCGAAGCGCGTAAACGACCCGGAGACGTTCGGCGACCAGCCGATAGTCACCTGGGACGACGATATCGTCGAAATGGAATGGCGAATCCTTGCAATGGGCTGCCGGCGAACGATACCCGAGACGGCGACGAAGGTGCACGAGCTCGGCGGGCTCTACATCGCCGCGCACGTCGACCGCGCGAACCACTCCGTCATAGGCACGCTCGGCATGATCCCCGAGCCGATGGTGGAATCGGAGCAGCAGCCGGACGGCGGGCGGTTTTTCGACGCCGTCGAGCTTTCACGCACTGCGGACGAGTCCATGTGGCTACCAAAAATCGGAGACTACGCCGTGACTCGCTCGTCCGACGCGCACAACATCGAAGACGTCGCCCGCGTGTGGACCGAGGCCGAAGGCGAATTTTCCGTTGCGGGGCTGAAGGCGATCTTCGCGGCAAAAGCGACGCGCATCTCCCCGCGGCTAACGTCGTTTTGATGCGCCCTGCTTCAGGGCCGCGTCGGCGCGGGAGGAAGTCCAGACTCGACACCGACAATCGCGATATTGCTGCGGTCGGCGAAATCGACAACCGCCTCGCGGTCGAGAAGAAGAAGACGCCCCGCCTGGAACGCGAGCGCCGTGACGCCCGCCTTCTTCATGTTCTTGAGCGTCTTCAGGCCCACGACGGGAATGTCGAAACGCCAGTCGTGCCCTTCCCTCGCCGCCTTGCAGAGAACCGAGCCCCTGCCGAGCTTCCCAGCTCGTTTGATTGCGGCGTTCGTGCCCTCGAACGCCTCGACAGCAAGAACCATGCCCGCCTTGACGAGCACCGTCTGGCCGACATCGTGGCGGCCGACGTCGGCCGCGACCTGGAAGCCGCGCTCGACATCGGTCTTCTCCAAATCGGTAAGGCCGCGCTTCGTGAGGACTCCTGCGCCAGGCAGATTGTCGTCCATGTATGAACTCGCGGGAATCATCCTCACGCCCGCCTTCTCGAACTCGGAGACGAGCTTCCCGAAAATCGTGTGCGCGTTCTTGACCGGCATCTCCCTGAGCCAGCCGAGGACGACTGGGCCGAACTTGCCGCGGAAAAGCGAAAGCGGGCTCACCTGCCCCGCAAGCACCGCGCCGTCGTAGCCCTGCTCGGCCGTCCAGCGTATCGCCTTGTCGCTCTCGCTGACGGCGAACGGAAAGACATGGTCGGCCGCGCGCATCGTGGCGCGTTCGCACGAACCCTTCACTGCCATGACGTCGACTGTCGCGACGCCGGCCCGGCGCGCGCCCTCGACGAGAAGCCGCGGATATTCCCCGCCTGCGGCTATGACGATGATCTTGTTCATGGTGGTCATCTGCTCTCCAGCGCCGCCTTTATGCGCTCATCGACGTCGTGCGCGTGAAGAGCGTCAAGAACCTGCCCGAGATCGCCGTCGATTATCCTGTCCAAGGAGTAGATCGTAAGCCCGATGCGGTGGTCGGTGAGGCGGTTCTGCGGAAAATTGTAAGTGCGGATCTTGTCCGACCTGTCGCCGGAGCCGCGAAGCGTCAGCCGATCGGCGCCGATCTTCGCCTCCTCCTCGCGGCGGCGGAAGTCGAGTATGCGCGCCTTCAGCGTCGCGAGGCACTTCTCGCGGTTCCTGATCTGCGAGCGCTCGTCTTGGCATACGGCGACGAGGCCTGTGGGGATATGCGTCATGCGGACGGCCGACTCGGTCTTGTTGACGTGCTGCCCGCCCGCGCCGCCGGCGCAGAAGAGGTCGATCCTGAGGTCCTTCTCGGGAATCTCGATCTCGTCCTCCTCGTCGGCTTCTGGAAAGACGACGACGGTCGCTGCGGAGGTGTGGATGCGCCCCTGCGCCTCGGTCTCGGGAACGCGCTGCACGCGGTGTGCGCCGGACTCGAAGCGGAAGCGCCCGTACGCTCCCTCGCCCTTCACGGTGAAGACAATCTCCTTGTAGCCGTCGAGGGATGTCGCGTTCGAGTTCATCACGACGACCTTCCAGCCCTGCGTCTCGCAGTAGCGGGAATACATGCGGAAGAGATCTCCCGCGAAAAGCGCCGCCTCCTCGCCGCCAGTCCCGGCTCGAATCTCCATCACGGCGTTGCGGCGCTCGAGGGGGTCTGGCGGCAGAAGCGCCGCGAGCACTTCCTGCTCGGTCGCCTCCTCAAGCTGGTACGCCGTCCACGCGTAGTCGAGCTTCTTGAGGAAAGAGTATTCGTCCAAGGCAGCGCGGTAGCGCTTCCTGTCCGACAAAACAGCGGGGTCGCCCATTTCCGCCTCAACGGACGGCAGGCGACCCAGCACGTTCTCGATCTGTTCCTTGTCGACCAAAAGCTTACTTCGCGAACTTCGCGTAGCGCTTCTTGAAGGAGTCGACGCGGCCCTCGGTATCGACCATCGTCTTCTGCCCGGTGAAATAGGGGTGGCACGCGGAGCAGGTGTTGACCGCCATTTCCTTCTTGGTGGAGCGCGTCTTGATGACGTTGCCGCACGCGCAGGTGATCGTGGCCTCGCCGTAGTTCGGGTGGATGTCTTTCTTCATGTCTTTTCTTTCCCTTTGCGAAATTGAGCGGATATTATACTCTATTCTGCGGCACGGCGCAAGGGGGTCAGTATATCTTTATGTACGTCTCGGCCTTGAGGCGGTCGATCCACTCGCGGTAGCGGCGGTCTGCCTCTGCCTTGCGGACATTGAATGCGACAGCGTCGTAGGCCTCCTCGAAGGTCATCTTCGAGCCGGCCTTCTCGTCGTCCTTGCGCACGAGGAAGTTCCAGCCGTCGAGCTCAATCCACTTGGAAGTCTCGCCCTTCTTCATCTTGGCGATCTCGGCGCAGACCTCGGGCCTGAACTCGTCCTCGGGCTTGATGTCCTTCCACTGGCCGCCGTCCTTGGCCCGCGCATCGGAGGAATACTTCTTCGCGACCTCGGCGAACGGCTCGGTCTTGAGGGCCTCCTCGATCTCGGGCTTCTTGTCTGCATCGCCGGGACCAATGAGAATCGCCGAGACGGTCACGCGGCTGTCGGTCATGTAGCGCTCGGGATGCGATTCGTACTCCCTGCGCATATCCGCGGGGTTAGCCGAGACGGTCTTGTCGACCGTCTGCCAGCGCATCGCCGAGACGACCATGTCGTCCTTGACCCGCTGCCGCCACTCGGGGAACGTCACGCGGTCCCTGGCAAGCGCCGCCTTGAACCTGTTCGCGTCGCCGCCGAACATGCGCGAGACTATCTCGCGGACGCGGTTCTCGACGACCCAGTCCTGCATCTGCAGCTTCGCGCGCGCCGCCGCCTTGAGTATCAGCTCGCGCTCGATCATCTCGCCGCGCACCTCGGCGTACTTCTCCTCGCCTACGCCCGCGCGGCGCATCTCGCCGAGAACGGCGCTCTTGAGGATAACGGACGAACCGACCCTCGCCGCTATGCCGTCGACCTCGACGGCAAAGGCGGACAGCGCCACAAAGAGCGCTACTGCTGTCATAACCTTTTTCATTTGCCTTCCACCCATCTTAACTGAACGATCGCTTAAGATTTAAACCATGTAGAACATGCAGAACGTGTAGAACAGCACAGAAAATCGTTTTCTACATGCTTCTACACGTTCTACACGGCTAACCGCAAAACCCTACCCTACAACATCGCCGCGATCGCCGCGCCCACCATCGGGGCGTCGTCGACCTGGGGCGTGATCGCGTAGTGGACGTTGCGGCGCTGGACGAGCATCTCGTCGAGCTCGCGGCGCACGGTCGCGTCGAACGGAATCGCGCGCGTCTTGTAGTACGTCGAGCCGTCGGCGTTGATCGCGACGGGGGCGGAGGGATCTGCGCCCTCGCCCGACTTGATGACGAACGCCGCGAGCTGCACCGCCGTGAGGACGGCCGCGCGCTCGAAGACGGGAAGGCCGAGGCGCTTCGCCATCTTCGCGTCGTCGGGGTTCGCGAAGATCGTGTCGAGCACGTTGTCGCGGCCCTCTTTCCTGAAGCCGGCGCAGAAGTTGTCGAAGTCCATCGTCTCAAGAGCGCCGAGCCCGCCAAGCGCGCTGGCCGCCTCCTTCGAGAAAAGCCCTTCCTTCGCCGCGGCCTTGTATATCTCGAGGCCGACGCCGCCGAGATACGCGCCGGCGATCATCTTCTCGAGAAGGCCGATTCCGGGGTTGCCGGTCTTCGCGTCGGCCGCATCGTCGAACTTGCTGCGCGGCGCCTTGTCGAACGCGCCCGACTCGGCGTTGATGATCATCGAGCCCTCTGGATCGAGGCCGGACATCTTGAGGATGTTCTTGTTCTTCTCGACATAGGCCGTGTTGGTGCCGGTGCCGAGGATGAAGCCGATGTAGGACGAATACGTCTTGTCGCCCTCGGTCGCCTTCGCCGCGAGAAGCGTCGCGACAGTGTCGTTGACGACGGCGATTCCCTCGCCGCCGGTACGCTTCAGGAGTTCCTTCCCGACGAACTGCCCGACGATTGCGGGGGCCTTGATGTTCTTCGTCCAGCGGACGAGCTTGGCGTCGAGGTCCTTCGTCGCCTCGGCCGGATAGGAGAAGCACCAGCCGAGCTTCTTGCAGCTGGGCTTGCCTTCGAGACGCTTCACCTCGGCCGCGAACGCGTTGTAGAACGTCTCCTCGTCGACTTCGCCCTTGGTGCCGGGCATCGGCTGGTTCTGCTTGTCGGAGATTTTAGGAGGAATCGAGACGATTGCGCCGCGGAAATTCGTGCCGCCCGCGTCAAGCACCGCGGCGGAAGAGCCCTCGGGGATTTTGCCGTTCACGCCGACGAATGTGGGGATCATCATAAGGGACGACGGCTCTCCCTTGAGGCCCTTCTCCATTTCGGAGATGAACGCTGAGAGGAGCCCCGCACGATCGAGATCTGCTGCGGCGACAAATCCATTCTCTTCGAGAAACTGTTCAGGCGTCTTCATTTTCGGCTATTCCTTTCGATAGGTTTATCCAGTCTTCGTTTGCGAGCTCTTCGGCTCGTGCAGATGATTGTATCAAATCCTTGAATATGCTGCCAAGCTGTTTGCGGCGATGCTCAAATGCTTTTTTCGTCAAACGGTGAAAAACATCGCGTTCTTTTGCCGAAAAGCCAACATTTCTATCGTGCCGCGTCAGAGTGACGACAGATGACCCGATTTCGGGGCGCGGCCAGAAACAGCTCGCCGCGACTTTTCGGACGATCCTGACGTCGTAGTCGAGCTGAGCCCACACGCCGGCGAGCCCGCGCGTCTTCGAGCCTTCCTTCGCGGCAAGCCGCTCCGCGACTTCGGTCTGCACGAGCACCGTCATCGACGGAATCTCGCGCCGCTTGACGAGTTCAAGCAAAATGCGCGTTCCCGCCTGATACGGGAGATTGGAGACCATCGCATCGAACTGCGGCACGGCGTTGCCGTAGTCATTGCAATCCGAATCAATTCTGGTGCCTGCAATCCAGTCGAGGGCGTCGGCTTCAACTACACGCAGCTTCGGAGGATTGCCAAGCGATTCCGCGAGGCGGGCCGTGAGAACGGGGTCCTTCTCTATGGCAGTTACCGTGCAACCGCGATTGAGAAGCTCCTCGGTTAGTACGCCGAGCCCTGGGCCGATCTCGAGGACTTCGGCATCGTGCGCGTCGGAACAGCCCGCAAGCCCGGCGTCCACGATAGAGACGAGCGCGTTGCGGTCGATGAGGAAGTTCTGCCCAAGCACCTTGTTGGGATGAAATCCGTTCTCGATGCACCACGCCTTTACCTGACTCGGACTCGTAAGATTCATGCCTCGGCTTCCAGCTTTAAACTTCCAACTTTTAACTTCGAACTTCAAACTTTCAAAGTATCCTGTCTATGACGCTTATGTAGTCCCACTTGGGATCTTCCGCAGTCCCCGTTACCTTGAACTCAAGAAGCAGTTTAGAAAAAGGGAACATGACCGGGTGGACGAGCTTCCCGAGAATCGAATCGTTCTTGAGGAGCTGCAGACGGACCGTAAAGTCGAGCTTGTCCGCCGGAATGTCGTAGCTGCCCGTCGCCTTGATTGAGAACACGTCGCCCTCTATGAAGATGTTGTCTGAGTGGAAGACCCCGTTCGTAACGGTGTAATCGAGGGAGGCCTGCGACTGGTTCACGAGCGAAGCGACTCCCGGCACGTTCGAGGCGAGATAGTCGGTAAGCCCCATGAAGAGATGCATCTGGGCAAGGCGCCCTTCCGTCACGCGGATCTTCCCGCGGCCGTTGAGATGGGGATACAGATTCGTCGATATAGGCCCCGTAAACTCCACCTCGCTGTTCACCACGCCGTGCCTGCCGCCCGCATCGCTGCCGAGGGCCTCGGCAATCTCGCCGAGCGAACCGTCGCGGCAGACAGTGCTGATCGAGAACGACGCGGCGTCCGGGTCTGCGGCGGGAACATGCAGCTTCGCCCGGCCCGTGTAGCGGCCTCCGTCGCGGCCGCGCAGGGATATGTCGTCGAACGATATCGTGTCGCCGACGTAGGAATATGAAAACGACACGTCCTCGACGGGAGAATCGAAGAAAATGCCGCGCTTGAACGCGACAGTGCCGCGCAGGTTGTTCTCGGCCTGCCCCGCGGGATCGGGCGCAAGCGTTCCGAAGACGGAAACCTCCGGCGGCGTTTCGCACGAGACGCAGTCGAGCGTCCCGTCGTTGAGGCAGTCGGCGATCGAGAGGAGATCCTTGAGCTCAAGGCCTGACTTCACGTCGAAATCGAGCTTCACCACATCGTTCGTCAACGTGACGACGAGCCGGCCGTCGAGCGGGCGGCCCTTGGGATCGAGCGCGGAAAGAGGCCCGACCGTCGTTACGCAGGTGAGATTCGTCCCGCGCGTAAAGACGGAGAGGCCGAGTTCGCCGTCGACACGGCGCATAGGCACGTCGTTGTAGCGCCCGAGCTGCGGATGAAGGTCGAGGAGCATGCGGAAGTCGTTGTTGACGAGGTTGACGTCCCACTTGGCCGAAACGGGAATCGGCTCCGTCACGCCCGTGAACGCATCCATGTATTCGACGGCCACCGGGACGTCGAGCGTCACGAGAAGCGGCCTGATGTGCGACTGACGGGCCTCGCCGCGCGCCTCGGCGCGGAAGCGCTGCTCGTCGAGGTCGAGACAGGCGGAACCGCCAACCGACATCGCCCGGTCGATGTCGGGCCAGTCTACGTGGACATCCCTGGCCTCGAGACGTCTGCTGCTCGACCTGATCGTCGCGACGACCTTCTCGGGCGCGATGCCGAGGATGTCGGGGCGCACGAGAGTGAGAGTGAAGGACGGCACGGCGGGCAGCTCCGCCTCAAGGCGCCCGTTGCGCTCAAGGTTCCCGGAAAGATAGTATCCGTCGTGCAGCCGCGGGATTCTCAGCCCCACGATGCGCACGCGCCTGAGGAAGACGTCGACGGAAGCGCTGTCGGCGCTGACTACGGCCTGGACGGGGTTCGTGCGCTCGCTGTCGTAGAGTCTGACGCCGCGCACGCGCGCGCCGCGGCGGAAGCCGAACGACGCCGAGTCGCACTTGAAGACGATGTTGGTCGGCACGCGGGAGGACACTGCGGAGACGATCCAGTCGGCCGGGATGCGCTGTTCGCGGAAGAAGAGACTCCCCACAAATACGCAAAAGACGATGAAGGACCACTTCACCGTCTTGTACAGAAATCTAGCCGCTTTCTTCACTGTCGCCGTAGGTCAGATGCCACTTTGGCTATGTCTTGTGTGGCAGCCCCTAGGAGAGTCGAACTCCTCTTGCCTGGATGAGAACCAGATGTCCTAGCCGATAGACGAAGGGGCCACTTCTTTGGTGCACCTGGTGGGACTTGAACCCACAAGCCTTGCGGCACTAGAACCTGAATCTAGCGTGTGTGCCAATTTCACCACAGGTGCTACGGGTGGATAGTATACCAAATGTCCGTCGCACGCGCAAGGGGGTCTGCGGAACGAAATATGCCGGCGTTGGGCTAATCCCCGCGGCGGCGCAGGACACGCTCGGCGATGCGGACCGACTGCATCGCGTCCTTCGCGTAGAAATCCGCTCCGATCGAATCGGCGTACTCCTGCGTCACGACCGCGCCGCCGACGAACGTCGTTGCGTCGAGCCCCGCGGCCTTCAGCTGGCGTATCGTCTCGGCCATCGCGCCTACAGTCGTCGTCATAAGCGCCGAAAGGCCGACCATGCCCGCGTTAACGGCGCGCGAGCGCTCCACGATCGTCTCTGGCGCGACGTCACGCCCGAGGTCGATTACGTCGAAGCCGTAGTTTTCGAGAAGCGCGCGGACGATGTTCTTGCCGATGTCGTGGATATCGCCCTTCACCGTCGCGATGACGATGGGGCGGCCGGAAGCCGCCTGGCCGCCCGAGTTGCCCGACCGACCGCCTTTCAGCGATTTCCTGACGACTGCGAACGCGTCGCCCGCCGAATCCGCCGCCATCAGGAGCTGAGGAAGAAACGCCGTCCCCTTCTCGAAAGCAGAGCCGATCTGCTCGAGCGCCGGAACTATGCCATTTTCTATGACGTCCATCGGCGACGCGCCCCCGGCAAGCATATCTCCCGCCGCCTTCGCCGCGTCGTCCCGCAGCCCGCGCCGTATCGCCGCGCCAAGGGCGTCGACCGCATCCGCGGAAGACTGCGCCGCGGCGGGCCTGGCGGACGCGGCGTCCACGTTCGCGGCGATCCACCGCTCGCAGTTCGCGTCGCGCCCGAGCAGCACGTCAAAAGCCGCTTCGTCGCCGGCCTCCCGTATCAGCGACGGGTTAGCGATCGCGGCCGAGAGCCCCGCGCGGACGCAGAGCGTGTACATCGCGTTGTTGAGCGCAGGACGGTTCGGAAGGCCGAACGAGACGTTCGAGACGCCGAGTATCGTGTTGACCCCGAGCTCCTCCGTGAGCCGCCGCACCGTCTCGATCGTCACGATTGCCGCCTTGTGGTCTGCGCTTACGGCGAGCGTCAGCGCGTCAAAGACGAAATCGTCCTTGGTGAAGCCGTATTTCGCGCCCTCGGCGAGAATGCGCCGCGCGATGGCGAGCCGCCCGTCGCTCGTGTCCGGTATTCCCGACTCGTCGAGGCAGAGGCCGACCATCGCGCCGCCGTATTTCCTCACGAGCGGGAAAACAGCGTCCATCGACTCGCGCTTCCCGTTCACCGAGTTGACGAGCGGCTTCCCGTTCACAAGTCTGAGCGCACGCTCGAGCGCGGCAGGATCGGCGGTGTCGATCTGCATCGGGCACGTCACGACGCCCTGAACCGTCTCGACCGTCCGCTCGAGCGTCGCCGCCTCGTCGATGCCCGGAACTCCGCAGTTCACGTCGAGTATCTCGGCGCCGGCGTCAATCTGCTTCACGGCCTCCCTGAGCACGTACGCCGTGTCCCCGCGCAGATACGCCTCCTTGAGGAGTTTCTTCCCCGTCGGGTTTATGCGCTCGCCGATCACGAGCCCTGCATGGGGGGCGAGCTCCACGACGGAAGTCCCCGATGATACGACTGTTCGCGGGCTGGAAGGCCGGGAGGATGAAGTCTGGAAGGCCGAAAAGCCGGAGAGCGATTCGCGAACCGCCGCGATGTGCGCCGGCGTCGTTCCGCAGCAGCCGCCGACAATGGACGCGCCAGCGTGGACAAGCCTCTCCGCCAGCGCGGCAAAATCGCCGGGGCCGACCGTGAACACCGTCCTGCCGTCGACGATCTTCGGCATCCCGGCGTTGGGCTTCACGATGACCGGCTTCGTCGAGATTTTCGCGAGCCGCTCCACGAACGGAAGCATCCTGTCGGGGCCAAGCCCGCAGTTGAAGCCGTACGCGTCGACGCCGAGCGACTCGAGAAGCGCCGCGACGCACTCGACCGATGCGCCCGTGAGAAGCTTTCCCGACTCGTCGAGCGCAACAGTCGCGAACACCGGGAGGGAGGAGTTCAGCTTTGCCGCGAGGACCGCGGCCTTGAGCTCGCGCGTATCGCCCATCGTCTCGACGAACACGAGATCCGCGCCGGCCGCAGCGCCGACGCGCACCATCTCCGCGAAAGCCCCGTAGGCCGCGTCGAAGTCGAGATCTCCGGCCGGCTTCAGGAGCCGTCCGGTCGGGCCGATGTCGAGGGCGACGCGCGCGCCCGACGACCGGGCGATGGAGATGGCCGAAGAGATAAGGTCTTCGAGGCGGTGAACGCCGTGGTACTTGAGCCGGCTGGCGCCGAAGGTGTTGGCGAGGACGATGTCCGCGCCGGCCTCGGCGTAGGCGCGGTGTATGCCCGCGACCGCCTCGGGGTTCTCTATGTTCCAGTCGGTGGGATCCTTGCCGGGCGGCAGCCCGGCCGCCTGCGCCATCGTCCCGAAACCGCCGTCAAGGAAGGATATCTTCGCCGCTCCGTCCATCGTGTATGCGCCGCGCGAGGACTCCCGGGATGCGTTCGCCGTCTCAGGCGTCCCGGCTGTCGACCTGCTTCACAATCGACGTGCAGGCCTTGATGACCCCCGCGACGTTCGCGAGGTCCGACGGGATGATCATCGTGTTGTTCGTCTTCGCGAGGTTACCGAACTGCGCGAGGTACTGCTGGGCGAGCTGCATGTTGACGGACTCGACGCCGCCCTTCCCGCTCAGCGCCTCCGCAACCTTGCGGATGCCCTCGGCCTGCGCCTCGGCGACGAGCAGAATCTCCTTCGCGCGGCCCTCGGCCTCGTTGATCTTGCGCTGCCTCTCGCCTTCGGAGAGGTTGATCGCCTCCTGCTTCTCGCCTTCGGCGCGGTTGATCTTTGCCTGGCGCTCGCCCTCGGACTCGGCGATCATCGCGCGCTTCTCGCGCTCGGCGCGCATCTGCTTCTCCATCGCGTCGCGAATCGTGCGCGGCGGCGTGATGTTCTTGATCTCGTAGCGCGTCACCTTGATGCCCCACGGGTCGCTCGCCTTGTCGACCGCCGCGACGATCGCCGCGTTGATGGATGTGCGCTCCTCGAACGAGCGGTCGAGGTCGAGCTTGCCCATTTCGGAGCGCATCGTCGTCTGCGCGAGCTGCGTCGTGGCGAAGAGGTAGTTGCCGATGCCGTAGCTGGCCTTCGCGGGATCCATCACCTGCATGTAGAGGATTCCGTCGACAGACACCGCGATGTTGTCCTTCGTGATGCACTCCTGCGGCGGCACGTCGATCGCCTGCTCCTTCAGGGTGTGGCGGTAGGCCACGCGGTCGAAGAACGGCACGAGGATGTGGAAGCCCGCGTCGAGAGTGCAGCGGTACTTGCCCAGTCGCTCGACGATGTACGCCGTCTTCTGCGGCACTATGACCGCAGTCTTGATGATTGCTATGAACACTATGATCGCCAGAATGGCGAAGAAAACAAGACCGCCTCCCATTTGAACCGTTCCTTTCTTTTGTGGTTGTGCCTATATTGTACCAAAAAAAACGGCGGCGAAAAAGGGCGCAGGATTGAACTTCTGGCTTGGCCATGGCGTTTAATTGTTTAATGAGCATCGAAAGCACCACAACGGATACACGGCGGACGCTCGCCGTGGGATGGTTTGACAACGCGCCCTTCCGCGAAATATGCGGGAAGTACTCAAGCCGCATCAAGGAAGTGTTCTTCGCCTGGCCGGGCGTGACGGCGAGCCGCCCAATGGCCCCTTGGACGGACGAGCGACGGGAGCTGATATACGCCGACCTCGCGTGGTGCCGCGAGAACGGCATCGAGCTTGACGCCATCTTCAACGCCAACTGCTACGGCGACATAGCCATTTCGACGGAGCTCGCCGACCATGTCACGAAGATGCTCGGCGAGATGGACGCCAAGGGTCTCCTGCCAGAGCATCTTACCACCACCTCCCCCTTCATCGCGACGGTCGTCCGCAGGCGCTTTCCCTCGATGAAACTGCGCATCAGCGTGAACGTCTACGCGGAGAACTCGATCTCCCTCTCGTATGTCACCGACCTTTTCGATTCGTTCTACGCCGGGATCGACCGCCACAGGAGAATCGACTACCTGCGCATGATGTCCGATTGGGCACGCGAACGCGGCAAGTCGCTCTGCATCTACGCGAACTCCGGGTGCCTAAAGGACTGCATCTTCAGGCAGTTCCACAACAACCTGCACGGCCACAACCGAATGGGGCAGAGCGCCGCGGGCGAGCAGTTCGGCTTTTCGACTTTTCTCTGCCGCACAAACTACGAACGCGGCAACTACGCCGACTTCCTGCGGGCGAACTGGCTGCGCCCCGAGGAGCTGCCGGAATACGAGAAATACGCCGACGTCGTGAAGCTCGCCACGCGCCGCCACGCCGACCCCGAGGCGATAATCCGCGCATACGCGACATATTCATACGACGGAGACATGGCGAAGATCACCGACCCGTTCTTCGACTTTCCCTTCTCAGTCGACAACGCCGCGCTCGGCAGATCTCCGCTGTGGCCGCAGGTCAGGGACTGCCCAGATGCCCACGACTGCAGACGCTGCGGCAGATGCGATGCGCTTCTCGAGGAACTCAAGGCGAAGTCAGAGCTTAAGCCAGGCGATTCCACCACCGCGGCGTTCGTGGGCTTCTTCAGGGGATAGCGACGCCGGACCGGGTGCCCAGCAGGTCATTTGTCTACCGCAATCCCCTGGCAGAACAAGGCACTGCACTCTGCCGGCTCGTCCTGTGTCTTGAACTCGAAGACGACCTGCCTAAACCCGTCGTTCCGCTTCTCATGGGCATTTTCGGGACGTGCCTCGCGAACGGACACGCGACGCTCGCCGGGCGCCCCGTTGGATCCGAAAAGAATCGTCATCGTCTTGCCGTTTTTCCTGAGCTGGGCCATTGGCAGCAAGTCGTTCCAAACTGAGACTTCAGCATCCGTCACCATCGCCCAGCGCACAATGGTGCCAGGCGCAACGCCGCAGACGGAATCTTCGATATAGCAGGCTTCTTCATCGAGGTGGAATCGGCGGACGACGCCCTTCGCCATTGGATAGAGTTCCGAGAGATTGACCTCGACAACTCCGCCCTCCGGCTGCGATATAGTCGCAAAACCCTTCGAATACTGTCCTTGCCCGCCTATCGTCAGCGTGTTGTGACCCTGTGTGCCGAGGCGAAATAGCGTCCACCTGCGGGAGTCCGGCTCGGGAGACCAGAGAGCGCTCGCGCCGATGGCTCGCTCAATTGCCGTATAGTCTTCAGCACCGAGATCGTAGGCCCAGCGTTCGCCCAGCATGTCGAGGACAAACGTTCCTTCGTCTGCATGTCCGTGGTTGTAGGAAGGCGAACCGCCTTTTGTCGCAATGTATATGCCGTTCGTGTCCGCTGGCGCATCGCGCAGAACCGCCAAAGGCATCTCGCCGCGCAGAACCACTACGGACGGTCCGTTCTTGCCGCATGGCGACGCCACGGCTTTCGACATCCGCGAATAGGCGTCGACCCAGAGCAGCCCGATCGGGAAGTCACGGGGAACGTCGTTCTCGTCCTCTGCGTCAGCCGTGCGGAGAGCGCACATCCTCGCAAAAAGGCGCTTTTCATGGTCATCGACGAACGATGGATCGCCGAACCGGACGGCAAACCACCAAAGCGCCGAAATCTGCGGCCGAACAGGATGGCCGTCCGAAAAGGCGAAGAACTGCCCGGATGGGCCGGTCATGAGCGACGGAAACGATCCCGTTTCGCGGAATCCCGGAAGTTCCGAGAGGCCGAAGTCCGTTCCAAACGCGCTCTTCATCATGTCGAGCGCGAACACGTTGAATGTGAAGCCGAATTTCCAGTAACTCGGCCCCTCGGGAAAACCGCCGTCGGGAGCGACGACTCCCTCGGCCTCGGGCAACGCCTCAATGACGTCCGCGAGATGAATGGCGCAGAGGTCTTTTTCAAGATCGGCCAGCGCGGCGGCTGCGGCGACTATGCCGGCGGAACCGACCTGCACCCAGTTGTTGCGTAGCCGCGTCCAGGGCGGATGCGGTGCTGTCGCACGGAGCGCCTTGTCGCGAAGCGCACGCGCCGCGAGAGCGCGGATCTCCGGCTTCAGCGCGTCATAGAGCCAGTCATAGGCGACGGCAACGCCAACCGACATCTCGGCGACGTCCAGGAAGTGCCCTGGGTTCCAGTCCGAGAACGCGGCAACCGCCTCTATTTCGCGTTCGGCCCTGCGCACATAGCGAGCGTCGCCCGTCAGGCGATACGCCATCAACAGTGTCGCAAGCCGCGTAAGTGCCTTGCGGGCCGGACCGAGAAGACGGTATCCGCTCATCGCACGTTCAACCGGTTTCGCGGAAAGATACACCTCTGCATCTGCAATGACGCGATCGGCGGCCGGTTTCACAAGCGGGTCGGCTTTCGCGTCCTCCCTAAGGCGTGCGAAATCCGCATCTGTCGCGAAAAGACGCGGATGCGGGCGCGATGCAGCCGCCTCTACCGCCCTTTCCGCCGCAGACCTCCACTCCTTCAGCTTCGCGGCATACTCTGGCCCCCGCAGCCCCAGCCAATGCGGGTTGTCCGGGCCGAGGAGGAAACGCTCTGTGTTGACATATGTCGAATTGCCGCGCACACATTCGTTCGACGGCATCGCAAGAACGCGCCGCTGCACCTCGACGGTGCCTGTAACCGCCTCGGTGTAGCAGGCGTAGTATCCAGGCACATTTGTGACGCTCAAAAGCGCCGAAAGCGCGATTTCGACGCCGCTCATCGCATTCTCTTCATCTCGAACTTCTCGCCGGATAGGGCGCGGCGCGCGAACTCGCCCCAGTACGGCGTCGGGTCGTAATCCCAGCTCCTGATCATGCAGGGGCCCGCCTTCGGATGGAAGCACCATCCCGTCCAGTTGATGCGGTGCTTCTGGATGAACCCGAGCATGTCGGGGGCGAACGTGTACGGGTCCTCCTTCTGTTCGAACGGTATGAAAGTCATTTCCTCGCGCGGCGCAGCGCCAACTTCACCGAGGAATATCGGATGCTTCGCGGCGACGGGGAGAATCCGCGCCCAGCCCTTGTGCCAGTGGTAGGTGTGCCACGCGTACATGATGCCGTCGCCGCCCTTCTCGTCGAGCCGGTAGCTCTTCGCCTCGCCCTTCTCTATCGCCTCGCTCTCTATCCCCGTCAGGTCGTTCGCCCAGAAAAGCCCGCCTGCGATCACGACGTTCTTTGCGCCAGTAGAACGAACGGCGTCCACGAGCGCCTGCATTCCGACCGACTCGAATCCCTGGTTCTTTTTCTTTTCCTCCGCCGTGAGAAACGCGGACTCGTCAACCTTCCCCGCCTCGCCAACCCATCCGCCGTTGCGCCACACCTCCCAGCTGATTCCGTGCGGTTCGTTGAAGAGATCGAAGAGGACGGCCGGATGATCCTTGTAGTGCGCCGCGCAGTCCTTCCAGAACGCGACGTGCTCCGCCTTCGGCGCACGGAAGCGGTGAAGGTCGATCGCGACGTATGCGCCGCGGTTTGCCGCAAGACGCACTATCTTGTCTACGTAGCGGCGGAACGCGGCCGCCGCCGCGTCGGGCTGTCCGCCCTGGAACTTTCCGCGGCCGAACCAGTGGTCGTCGTTGATCGGGAGGCGGATGCAGTTTGCGTGCCATTCGTCTATGGCGACGACCGTCGACTTGACCTGCTGGTCGCCGTTCGGGACCGTCTCCATCCCGCCCGCGTTCACGCCCTGGAGCCACACCTCCCTCCCATCGGAGTCGACAAGCCTGTTGCCGACGACCCTGAGCGGCTTCGGCCACTTCTCGCGGCGCTCCGGCTCGTCGGGGACATACCGCGCCTTTTCCTGTCGCTCGCGCTCCGCCGCCGCCGCATAAAGAGGCTGCGGATCGATCTCGGCGATCTTGACGTCTTTCATCTGCATCTCGCCCGCCTTTGCCATGAAGAGGCACGGCATGACGACAAGCTGCACGGCATCAGGCGGGACGAGGAACGCCGTCGACTTTTCCTGCCAGCCGTTCGTGTCCTTCTGGACATAGCTCGGACCGGGCGCGTTCTTGAGCTCCTTGCCGTCCGCGCCCTTGAGCTTGAAGAGCACGCGGGCGTCGAACCACGGCCTCTCGCCCGTCTTGAGGTTCCTGACTTCCCACATCCAGGAAATCCTCAGCGCCTTCACGCCCTCGGGCAGATCGTATTCCCGGTAGGCGTTGACCAGCTTGCCGGGCTCTTTCACCTTGAGATCGGCGTACAGCTCTCCCTCCTTGGCGGGCGCGGCGAGCGAACCGGTCTTTGCCATGCGCTCGCGGGCCTTCGCGCGGCGGGCGGCCCACTGCGTGGAACGTTTGCGGTCCGCCTCCTCCCGCGCCGCCTTCTCCTCGGGAAGCTCCTCGTACTTTTCCTGCGCCTCGACGGAAAGGCCGCGAATGGCGAGCGCGCCAGACTTGACATTGAAAAGGCATGGCATCAGCGCGATTCCCTCCGCGCCCTCCGGAACCTTTACAGATTTGCGGAACGCCTTCCACTCGCCGCCCTTCCCATGCCACCCGCCGATGACCGGGCCGCCATTCACCTTCTTGCACTTCGAGTCGATGAAGTCGGTCATTATGCGCGCGTCGAACCAGCTCTTGTCGCCGCGCACGACATCGTCCCATTTCGCCTCGCCGCTCACGACGACACCCTCCGTCCCTTTCGGGAAGAAGACGGGCGTGTAGACGAGACTCATCTGTCCAGCGCCCTTGAACGGCACGTCGAAATCGCGCTTCCCCTCCGGCACGAGGTTCCCGCCCTGCACCGCGAACCCCAGCGCGAGCAGCCCCGCCAAGGCCAATATCGTCTTAGTTCTCATTGCGCCACTCCTTGAAAATGATAAAGTAGGTCAGGCCTATTTTATCAAAACTCGTCACCGGATGAAGACGGAAAGGCCCTTGTTAGCGCTCTTGACACCTGTGATCGACAGCGTCTTCGCGGTGGTATCAAAGGTAAGCTGCGCCGCGCTCGTATCGAGTCTCTTCGGCGAGGCGTTTTCCACGACGAATGAAATGCGCCCTGCATTGTAGTTCTCGAGGCTACCAACGTAATCGAGAACAACAAATGTGTCAGACGGGCGAATGACCGCCGTCTTGTCGACATCCGACACGCGAACAATAACCTCCGTATCGAGATTGGACCTGAACGTCAGCTTGCCGCCGACATGAATCTGCCCGTGAGCATCGCCCGTGAAACCGACGTCGAGAACGACGTTCGTTGGAATCACCACCTGGCCCCCGAACGAGAACGTGCCCGGCTCGCTTGCCGTGCCGCCACGCAGAATGCATCCCGGCTGAAGGTAATTCTGGTTAAGTCCTGGATTCAGCGTCCCGAATCCCTCAAGGACGCTGTCATCCCAAACAACTGCTGTCTGGGTCCAGACAATATCCTTCTCGACTCTGAGCGTCGCACCATTCGTGACGCAGTCAATCCTTGGCGCGTTGTTATCTGCAATGACCACGGTACCGTCCTCGACGAATATCTGTCGACCGCGCGTGATGTCGGGCCCGGCGAAGGTGAGCGTGCCGGTGCCGCGCTTGCGCATCCAGAACCGTCCGCCAACAGGCCCGTGGAACGTCCGATCGGATGGGCCGTCGAAGATGAGCCAGGAACCGCCCTTGTTGCGTCCATCCACGCTAAGAGCACCCCAGTCGCCGACACGATCCTCGCCGGAGAAGATGGTTTCGGCTCCCGAATAGTACGGCATGAGGAAGTCGGGATAATCGACGGTAGAACCGGCAGGCTGCTCCCAGTCGATCGGAGCGGAGATTTCGATACGGTTGACATCAAATGTAAAGTTGAACACCGCTTGGTCTGCCGCGATGACAAGGGCACCGTTACCAGAGGCTGAGATTTCCTTCGAGGCGTAGTCGCGCAAAGCAAGGGCACCGCCATGCAAACGAAGTTTGTAGTCAGATAGATCGAGCCGCATCGTGTTGTCGTCCGTCCCACCAAAGTTGCCGTTCATGATGAGCGAGTCGACGTCGGTATCCGCCGTAAGCGCCGCATTCTGCACGTAGTGGAGGCGATAGAGCCCCGTTGGATCGTTTACCGCGATTTCTCCAGTGAGATCGGCATAGTCGTTGTAGGCGACGGGAGCAAGCGCCCCGTTATCCAGGACCTTGATGCGGTAGCTGTCATTGTATGCCCAGGCAGGGACGCGCCCCTGCGCATCCGTCGGAATCCCCGAGATGAAGATGCCGGCGTTAACTCCCGGATCGAAGGCCGAGGAACCGAGCTTTCTGTTGTTGATGTGGAGCATCGCTCCGGAATCGCGCTCAAACGCATTGATCCTGACAAAGTTCTGTACGCCATAGAAAGTGCAGGACAGCGACGTCCTGCCTGCCGATGAAATATGAAGCTTCGGAATCGTAAAAGTGA
>CACYNF010000030.1:0-27034 GCA_902775595.1 uncultured bacterium
AATATAAGATCAACTCCATGTTCGGCGTCGTGCAGTACTCTGTCATGCTCCGCAACGCCCCGAAGGAACACCTTGCGATGGTCGAGAAGTGGATCAAGTTCTCGCAGGACCACCGCGACACGCTTCTTAACGGCAAGTTCACGCCGCGCCATCCGGAGCTCCAGTATCCCGTCATCGAGGCCGAGAGCGACAAGGAAGTCGTCATCGGGCTTTACGACGACGGCCGCGTTGTGGACGTTCCCGAGAAGAAGACGTTTGTCATGAACGCGTCGGGCAAGGATTTCTTCGTCATCCGCCGCGGTGGAAAGATTTCCGAAGTTTCCTGCAAGTCGGGCGACTGGATCGAGCTCTGAGACGATGGGGTTCCGCTTCCACCGAAAGGAAACGACTGCGTCGACAAACGCCGACGCGCGCGCGGGCCGTCCGGGCGACGTGTTCGTCGCAGAGTTCCAGACGGCGGGGCGCGGCCGGCTTGACCACGAATGGCACGCCGCGCGAGGCGAGAACCTTACCTTTTCAGTCGTGCTCGACGCGGCAAATGCGTCGCCTGCGGAAGTTGCGACGCTCCCGCTTGTCGTGGGGCTTGCCGTCGCGCGCTATGTCTCCTCCCTGCTCGGCGGCGCGGCGGATGTCTCCGTGAAGTGGCCGAACGACGTGCTCGTCGGCGGTAAGAAAATATGCGGCATTCTCTGCGAAAGGAACGGCGACGCAGTAATCGCGGGCGTCGGGCTCAACGTCAACCAGACTGATTTTCCTGCCGAGATCGCCGCGCGCGCGACGTCGCTGCGGCTCGCTGCGGGAAGTCCGTTTGATCGCGATGGCGTGCTGAACGGCGTCGTCGCGGAAATAGGCGACATGCACTCTCGCTGGCTGCGCGGCGGATTTGCCGCGCTCCGCGGCGCATTTGCCGCGCTTGATTTTCTTAAGGGTCGCACGGTTTCGGTCTTCGCGACTGACGGCGATTCCGCGCCGGTGGAGGGACTGTGCGGCGGCGTGCAGGACGACGGCTCGCTTCTCGTCGGCGATGTGAAGGTGTATGCGGGCGAGGCGCACGTGGCGGGCGCGTCAGCCCCGCTCCCCTATAAAGGGGACGCCATGACGTGACGGTTTATGGTATAATTGCGGCATGAAAGAGGTCTTCGCTTACGTAATCGGTCTTGGCGCGGCAGTTATGATGCCCGTCATCTTCACAATACTCGGCGCGCTCATCGGGATCAAGTTCTCGAAGGCGCTGAAGTCCGGCCTGCTCGTCGGCGTCGGCTTCGTGGGGCTCGGCGTAGTGACTGCGCTTTTGACGTCGAGCTTGGGGCCTGCCTTGAAGGGCATGACCGACCTCTACCATCTTAACCTTCCTTTCTTCGACCTCGGCTGGCCTGCGGCTGCTGCTGTCGCGTACTCGTGTGCCGTCGGCGCGTTCATCATTCCTGTGTGCCTCGGCGTGAACGTCGTCATGCTGGTCGCGGGCGTGACGCGCACGGTGAACATCGACCTCTGGAACTACTGGCACTTCGCCTTTCTCGGCGCGATGGTGTTCTTTGCGACCGGCTCGCTCGCGTGGGCGTTCTATGCGGCGATCGTCCTCTACGTCATCACGCTTTGCATGGCCGACTTCACGGCGAAGGGCTTCCAGGACTACTACAAGGACATGGACGGCATCTCCATTCCGCAGCCGTTCTGCCAGAGCTTCACCCCGTTTGCGGTCGTGATTTGCTGGGTCCTCGACAGGATTCCCGGCATCTCGAAGCTCGACATCGACGCGGAGGGGATGAAGAGGAAGTTCGGGCTTCTCGGCGAGCCGCTTTTCCTCGGCCTTGTGATCGGCTGCGGGATCGGCGCGCTCAGGTGCGATTCGTGGAAGGCCGTGGTCGATTCGATACCGCAGATACTGAAGCTCGGCGTGACGGTCGGCGCGGTGATGGAGCTCATACCCCGCATTACGGCGCTCTTCATCGAGGGACTCAAGCCCATCTGCGAACAGACGAGGAGCTTTGTCGAGAAGCGCTTCTCGGGGCTCAAGGGGCTTTCCATTGGCATGAGCCCCGCGCTCGTGATCGGCCATCCGACGACGCTCGTCGTCTCGATTCTGCTTATCCCCGTGATTCTCTTCCTTTCCGTCTTCCTTCCCGGGAACAAGTTCCTGCCGCTCGCGTCGCTCGCGGGGATGTTCTACCTTTTCCCGTGCGTACTCCCGATCACTAAGGGCAATGTGCCGAAGACGTTTGTCATCGGCCTCGTCGCGCTCATAGCCGGGCTTTTCTTCGTCACGAACCTCACTCCAGCGTTCACCAAGGCGATCGCCGCGGCGAACTGCGACGGCATCGCCGTTCCAGAGGGTTTCGAGGGCGGCGCGGCGCTCGATTTCGCCTCGGCGCTCTGGTGCTGGTCGATCTACCACCTCACGGTCACGCTCAAGTGGGTTGGCGCCGCTCTCGCGGGGCTACTCGCGCTCGGCATGTGCGCGGTCAACTTTGTCAGGATCAGGAGGGCGAAATGACAGCAAGCGTACGACAGCAAGGGGGAGGGCTATGATTGCGGCAATATTGATAGCGACCACGTGCCTCTGCGGGGAGGCGCCGGAGCGGGCGAACGACTTCTTCTGGGAGAACGACCGCACTGGCTTTCGCGCCTACGGGCCTGGCGACGTGCACAAGTGGAGCGGCATCGACGTCTTCAACAAGGCGACGACGAACAACTTCGTCGTGCATCTCCTGCGCGGACACGGCGACTACGGCAACTGGCACAAGAACGTCAACGGGCTCGGCATGGACGACTATGCCGTCGGTCCTGGGCGCGGCGTTGGCGGGGTGGCGTTCCGGAAGGACGGAAAGTGGCTTCCCGACTACGGCAACTGGGTGGCCTATCGCATTCTAACCAACTGCGAGGAGCACTGTTCGTTCGAGCTCGACTACAAGCTTCCGATAGGCGGCACGATGACGCTTGGGATCGTCCTGGAAAAAGGGAGCTCGTTTTTCATAGAGACCGTGACGCTTTCGGAGGATGTGCCGGTGGAAGGGCTCGAGGTCGGCATCGGGCTTGACTTGAGCGCCGAACGCGAGCACACCGGTGACTTGTTTGTCGATGAGAAGAAGCTCATAGTGTCGCTTTTCGAGAAGCCCCACAACCGCGAGGGCGAGGAAGGCTCAATGATGAACGCGATCTTCGCGCTGCCCATCTCCGGGAAACTCTCGCTTGCCGACGAGCCGAACGGCGCGAAGATGATAATGACGAAGCCGCTCACGTGGATTGATCGTGGATGTTCGGTCCTGACGGTCTGCGCCGGCGCGGACTGGACCGAGGCCGGTAGGTTTCGCGACGCGAAGTCGTGGCACGATTACGTACGCGGCGAGCAGGTCGCGAGCGAACAGTCTGTGGCCCGTATGTTCAAGGCCATGATAGATTCCAAGTTTAGAACACAAAAGAAAGGCAAAGACAAATGAACATACTCGCGATAATGCTTGCGACGACGGTCAACTTCACCGTTCAGACCGCAGTACACCCCGATGACTTCAAGACCTACGACACCGCGAAGACGCGCGAGCGCTTCGTGATGGAGAAGGTGATGGCGCCTGACGAAATAAACGTCACCTACACGATGTACGACCGCCTCGTCTACGGCGGCGCAATGCCTGTCGAAAAGGAGCTGACGCTCGACACGTTCGAGGAGCTCAAGGCCGAACACTTCCTCGACCGCCGCGAGCTTGGCGTCATCAACGTCGGCGGGCCCGGCACGGTGACGGTCGACGGCGAGAAGTACGACCTCGAGTTCAAGGAGGCGCTCTACATCGGCTGCGGGAAGAAGGAGGTCAAGTTCGCCTCAAAGGACAAGGCGAACCCCGCGAAGTTCTACCTCAACTCCGCGCCCGCCTACAAGGAGTTCGTCACGCAGCGCATCACGAGCGACCAGAACTGCAAGAAGCCGGGCTACACGATCGGCAACTACATCAAGGCCGGCAAGATGGAGGAGTCCAACGACCGCGTCATCAACCAGCTCATCGTGAACCCCGTGCTGACGAAGGTTCCAGGTGGCGGCGTGAACCAGCTCCAGATGGGCCTCACGGAGCTCAAGCCCGGAAGCGTCTGGAACACGATGCCGCAGCACACGCACAACCGCCGCATGGAGGCGTACTTCTACTTCAACGTCCCCGAGGGGCAGGCCATCTGCCACCAGATGGGCCGCCCGCAGGAGCAGCGTCTTGTGTGGCTCCACAACGAGCAGGCGATCACCGCGCCCGAGTGGAGCGTCCACTCCGCCGCCGGCACCTCGAACTACATGTTCATCTGGGGCATGGGCGGAGAGAACCTCAACTACGGCGACATGGACAAGGTCGGCGTGACCGACATGCGGTAGCCGCGCCTCTTTTCGCCGTCCGCGCCATTGACGCACGGTGACAACTATGAAGGATGGCTGCATGAAACTTTGCGCTTTGACAATTGCGGCGACGGTGTCGCTTGCGGGAGTTTGCGCCGCGGCGCCAAAGCCGCTTGCCTGGCCTGAGCCGACGCAGACGATGAAGCCGTGGGTCTACAACTGGTGGATGGGGTCTGCTGTAGACAAGGCGGGCCTTGAGCTCCAGTGCCGCGAGCTTGCGGACAAGGGTTTCGGCGGCTTCCACGTGATTCCGATCTACGGCGCGAAGGGCGGCTACGAGAAGAACTGGAAACCGCTTCTTTCCCCGCAGTGGATCGAGGCGTGGAACCTCGCGGCGGGGCTTGCAAGCTACAACGGACTTGGCATCGACCTCACGATGGGGTCTGGCTGGTGCTTCGGCGGACCGTGGATCGACAAGGACCACGCGGCAAGCTCCGGACAGAAGGTCAAGCGCGCCGGGCTTGGCGGTACGGGATATATGCTCGATCCGTTTGATCCCGAGGCGATGAAGCTCCACATCGCGCAGTTCGATAAGTGGTTCGGCAAGGCGGCGCAGAGCGTAACGTGCGAGGATCTCGTGCGGGACGACTCGACAGACGAAGCGGCGGACATCCTCGTCGCGGCGCGTCCGCGCGCCTTCTACCACGACAGCTACGAGTACTACGGCGCGGAGCCGAAGAAAGGCCAGGATGTCGACGAATCGCAGCTTGCCTGCTTCAAGGTGTGGACGGACTGGTGCCGTGAGAACGGGTACCTGACGCGAAACGAGGCGCATGGCGCTCCCTCGAACTGGCTCGACTTCTATGCGCTCGCCGATATCCCCGAGACCGAGATGTTCGGAAAGAACGACCGCGATATCCTTATTTCGAAGTTCGCCTCGTCCGCCGCGCACGTGAAGGGCACGAAGCTCGTCTCCGCCGAAAGTTGTACGTGGATCGACGAGCATTTCTGCGAGCGCCCGGCGGAGATAAAGTCGTTCCTCGACCGGCTCTTCCTTGCCGGCGTCAACCACGTATTCTACCACGGCTGCTGCTATTCGCCCGTCGACGCCGTCTGGCCGGGCTGGTGCTTCTACGCGTCGCTGGAGATGAATCCGCGCAACCCGATCTGGCGCGAGATGGGCGCGCTGAACGCGTACGTCACGCGGTGCCAGTCTCTCTTCCAGACGTGGACGCCCGACAACGACATTGCGATCCTGTGGGACCCTACGAGCTTCCGCGAGAAGCACAAGGGTGAAGTCGCGCGTATGACTGTCCATGCTCGCGACTGGTTCTACGGCGAGAAGATCGGCGAGGTTGCGAAAGAGCTGTATGAGGCAGGATATGCGTTTGACTACATTTCGCCGCGCATGGTCAAGGCGGGCCTTGCGAAGAAGTACGCGGCGGTAGTCGATCCGGAACACTTTGTGTTCCCGACAAAGGTGCGTCGCATGCCCTTTGACGCGAAGTCGGGGCTTTTGGCGACTCGGTGGAAGAAGGACGGCGAGACGGCGTATTTTGTCGTGAACACGGGCTCTGTCGCCAAGGTCGTAGCATCGAAGGGCACGTTCACGGCGGCAGATCCGCTGACGGGCGAGATCATGGCAGTGCGCGAAGTTGCGCTCGCGCCCCTGCACTCGAGATTTCTCGTCGGCGACGGCTTCGAGGTGAAGGACTGCGTGGCGGGCGGGACGAATGCGTTCAACCTCCCAGGGCCCTGGCACGTCGAGCCGATCTGCGGCGGGCCAGCGCTTCCTGCGCCGCGCAAGCTCGACGCGCTCGTTGGCTGGGAGACTTTCGACGACGCCTTCTCCGGGACGATGCTTTATAAGACAACGTTTGATATGGTAGGGACGAGCGTCCTCGCTCGTCCGCGGGCACGCGGGGACGCGTGCCCCTACCGTGTATCCCTCGGCGAAGTCCGCGAAATCGCGCGAGTGCGGCTCAATGGGCGCGACCTCGGCGTAAAGTTCATGCCGCCTTATGACTTTGCGATTCCGGCGGGCGTTCTCGGCGAAAAGGGCAATGTCCTTGAAGTTGAGGTCACGAACCTCGGCGCAAACCGCCTGAGGTGGAACGATCTCAACGGCGTTGACTGGAAGTACTTCAGCGACATCAATATGGTCGGCCTGGACTACAAGCCGCTCGACGCGTCGAAATGGAAACCGCTTAAATCGGGGCTTTTGGGCCCTGTTGCGGTTGTTTGCCCATAATTTCCGCTCTGCCCCCTGGAGGGGTATATGCGACATGGAGCTCTCTCCGCGTCGGGAGGGTGCTCGGGGGAATGAAGGGTCGGAGCTTATTGATACAGTAAAACTGATACAGTAGCCGAGTTTTTGGTATAATGCCCACATGAGAAAGAACAGGGTGATCGAGCAGAACAGGTGCTATCACCTTGTCAGCCGGCTTGCGCACCGTGCGTTCTTCCTCGACGACGAGGAGAAGGACCGCGCGGTTGCGCTGATGCGCCGCGTAGAGGCAGGAGTAAAATCTAGCATGAGTTACTGTATCAATAAGCTCTGACCCTCTTGACCCTGGCGTGACATAATGATCATTCTGTGGTGCCGTCGTCTATACGGAGGAAGGGGCAGATCAGGATCAGCGCGGCGAATATGCCGAGGGCAAGGGAGAGGTTTGCCGTGCGGGCGACGCATCCGACAGTCGGGGACACCATGAACCCTCCGAGGAAGCCCATGGCGCCGACAAACGTGAACGCCGACACGGCGGACATCGACTTCGTCTTGTTCGCCCTTGAATACAGGATCGGCACGAGGGCGGAGATGCCGAACCCCGCGACAGCATATCCTGCGGTCGCCGTCAGGACAAGGCGAAGCCCTGAAATGCCGATGAATGGAGACGAAATCGCGGCGGTCAGACCGGCTGCCGCCATAAGCGAATAGGTTCGGAAGACTTTCCCAGGGCCAAATCGGCCAACAAGTGGATCTGCAGAAAACCGGCCAAGCACTGTCATGACGCCAACCGCACAGTAGCCCCATTTGATCTGCCCCGGAGGCGCTCCGAGTGCGTCGCCGTAGAAGACGCCGACCCAGTTGTTGACAGCGCCTTCGCAGGCTATTACGACGAGTGTGGCGAGTCCCACGGCAAGCAGCTGCGCGTCGGGAAGGCGCAGGCGTTCGCCTGCTTGCCGCGCCGGCATTTTCGCTTCTGCCGGAAGCCCGCGCATAAACGCGAGATGCGCGACGACGGAGATGGCGATGATTCCGGTGAGGCGCCATTCCGGCGGGATGCCAAGATGGGATGTCAAGACGGCGACGGCAGAGGCGACAAGGCACATGAGGCTGAAAATCGCGTGGAAGGAGCCCATGACCGTCTGGCCCTCCGTTCGCTCGATGATTCCGGCCTGTGTGTTCGCCGATATGTTGAACAGGTTCCCGGCGGCCGCGAGGCACGCCGTCACCAGGCACCAGGACAGAATCGGCGTGCGCATGAGGAAGCACGCTGCGCCCGCGATTGCAGAGGCGATGTAGAGGTTTGTCGACAGAACGAGGTTTCTGCGGCTTCCGAGTCTCTTCATCAGCGCACGGGCGAAAATGAAGCTGACGAGGCATCCCACGGGACCCGAGAAGAGAAGCCATCCAAGCTGGGCCTCGTCGAGTCCGAGCAGAAGTTTCATGTCGTCGATGGAAGTTCCCCATGTCGCGCAGACGAGTCCCAGCACGGCGAAATGCGCGGCGACCGATCTGCGCTCTCTCGACCACGACTTTGCCGAAACCGCCATGTTGACCGCCCCTCGATTCTAGTGGTTCGCCCGATAGTTGCGCATCGTGCAGCCGAAACGCCTGTGGAAAAGTTTTTTCAGATAGGCGTCGTTGCCGAATCCGCTCAGTTCGCCGATCTGCCCTATCGGCGTCAAAGTCTCCGAGAGCAGTTCGCAGACTCTGGAGAGCCGCGCCGTCTGGATCGCATCGCAGATGGTCGAACCCGTGACGGCTTTGAAGTTCTTCTGCAGGAGCCGCAGGGACGAGCCGGACGCCTTTGCGACGTCTTCCACCGATATGTCAGACGACGTGGCGTAGGTGCGGATGAACTCCTGGGCGCGGCTGACCATCCGTCCCGTTCCATGCGTGTCACTCGTGGACATGCGCTCTACGACGCCCTGCACGCCGAACGCCCTGCGCGGCAGCCGCCTCCGATTTCCCGTCAGCAGCTCGACGAGCATTTCCGCCGCGATGTATCCGCCGCGCGAGAAGTCTGGGACGACGCTCGAAAGCGTCGGAAGCGTCTGTCGGCAGATGAACTCCTCATCGTCGACGCCGATCACCATCGCCTGTTCCGGAATCAGAACCTGTGCCGCTGCGCAGGCGTCCAGCACGTCCTTCGCTCTGGCGTCGCACGCGGCGAATATGCCGCAGGGCTTGGGGAGCGCGCCGACCCAGTCGACGAGTGCGGCGAGTTCGCGGCGGTGGTTTGCACTCGCGGTGGGAGGCGACTTGAACTCCGAGAAGGAGCAGCCTGACGCCGCGGCAAGCCGGCGGAACGCCGAACCTCGCTCTACGCTCCATGCGTCGCACGTGCGCGTCCCCGCGAAGGCGAAATTGCCGAGGTGCTTGCCGGAGAATACCCTGGCTGCGGCCTCAGCGACCGCGATGTTGTCGCAGTAGACGCTGCCGTAGCGCATCGCCGCCGGTACCGCCGGCTCCGTGTTGACGAAAACGGCGGCGCGGCATCCAAGCCCCTCGACGGCGCGGAGCGTCGCCTCGTCCGCCGCGCCGAGAATGATGCCGTCGGGCTTCCAGACGCGGAACTCCTCGCGACGGTGGCGGGGCGTCCCGATTCCGTACAGCTGCACCCGCACATCGGGGTGGATCGCCGCGTAGTGCAGTATTCCACCGGACATCTCGCGCGACGCTTTTTGCATCGCATAGAGATGGGCAAGCAGTCTCAACGGTCTGGATGTCATTTGAGGATAGTATACCATATCATCGGGAGCAATGCGAGGTGCTGTTCGTAAAAAGCGACATTTAATGCGCGTTTAGACATCGCGGAACGGCGATGCATTTGCTATACTGTTAATGTAGGTAAAACAAGAACAAGAAAGGAACGCCACATGAATGCCAAGACGATCGCCGTACTCTCGCTTGCGGCTGCGGGTTTCGCTTTCGCGGAGACGCCCGACAAGTTCGTGCGCTACGTCGAGTCTACCGGCTCGCAATACGTCGATACCGGCGTCCAAGGCCGCTGGAACACCAAGATCGAGGCCCAGGTGGAGTGGATAGATTTTGCCGACAGCGCGCTCGTCGGCTCCAGAACCAGCGGCTCGACCGGCTCCCGACTCTACTTCTGCTACTGCCTCAATGGCGACGGGAACATGTACACGACGACATCCGGCGGCGGCGAGAAGGTGGTTTGGAACAGCGATTGGGAGGCCCGTTGGGAGAAGAACCGCATCTACGACTTCTCCTCCGAGTTCTCCGCCACCAACGCCGCAGGCGAGACGACCAACATCATCAAGGCGGACGGCCTCGCCCTGTGGAGCAAGACGGCCGGCGCCCTCGACACCGGCTATTCCCTCCACCTCTTCGCGTGCAATGTCGGCGGGACTGCAAGCTACAAGTCCAAGGCGCGTATCTACCGGATGAAGATCTGGCAGGGACCGAAGGACGGCGGCGACATGACGCTCCAGCGCGACCTCGTTCCCTGCATGAAGAATGGAAAAGCAGGACTCTACGATGCGGTTTCCGGCGACATCCTCTACGGCTCCGGCGCGGATCTCGTCTGCGACGAAGACAGCGAAACCCCCGACGAGTTCGTCGAATACGTCGAATCGACGTCCTACGGCTACATCGACACCGAAATTAACGCGCAGTCCGGAACGTCCGCCGAAATCGACCTCGCCGTGCTGACGACGAGGTCGCGCAACAAGGCCCTCCTCGGTGCCTACAAAGCCGACGGCGACACCCGCTTCTACCTTCTCTACTGCAACCAGGGCGTGATGCGCGTCGGCCATGGCGCGCTTTCCACGGGAAGCACGATCTACTCGGTGGGGAACCGCTATCTCGTGGAATCGTCGCTTTCGCCCGGTGCGCAGACTCTTGAGTGGACCAATCTGGAGGCCGGCACGGAGAAGAGCACGCTCTACGCTGGGGCGGATGAGACGGCCCTCGACCTGGAGATGCCTCTCTACCTCTTTGCCTGCAACAAGGACGGAAGCCCGGAGTGGGCCGGGCAATGCCGCCTCTACGGGTGCAAGATCCGGCAGGACGGCGCGCTCGTCCGCGACTTCAAGCCGTGCCTCAAGGACGGCGAGTTCTGCCTCTTCGACGATGTCTCGAAACGCATTTTCCACGCGAAGCGCGGCTTCCTCAACGGCCCGCTCAACACGATTGTGGTAGGCCGCAACGCCAAGATAAAGTTTGTGGAATACATCGAATCTTCCGGTTGGGAGACGCTTGACACGGGCGTCCGCGCCCGCGCCGGAACGCGAGCCAAAGGTGATTTCGCCTACACCGACGTCCAGGGCATGCGATACGACAAGTACCGGTATCTGCGGGAGCCGGTCAACCCCACGGAGCTTCGGGTGTATCTCGGCGCGGACAATCCGGACGAGTGGCCGACGTTTTTCTTCCCGGTCAGCATCAAGTCGCAGAGCGAGTCCGACAACTCCCGGTGGCTGTACGGCGACTACGGAAGCGATTCGAGCGCACACGGCGCCTACGCCACCACCGACGGCTCGGCGAAGATCCAGGCGGTCGCGGAGGCGAAGCATTCCTTCGATGCCTCGTTTATGAAGGGTGCCCAGATGATCGAACTCGACGGGACGCAGGTCTGGTCGCTCTCGAACGATGCAGACTTCGACTCCGACAAGAACCTCCACATCTTCTCCTCCGGCTCGCGCTACCGCTCCGCCGCCCGCTGCTACGGGCTGGAGATCTGGCAGGACGGTAACAAAGTCCGCGACTTCAAGCCCTGCGTCTATGACGGCAAGGCCATGCTCTACGACACAATCTCCAAGACCCTCTACCGCCCGTCGCCCGACATCCCCGAGTCAAAGGCCGGCCCGGGCGTCTTCACCGGTGAGGAAAAGCCGGTCTGTTTCGTCGATTATGTCGAGTCCGACGGCACGATCTTCGTCGATACCGGCGTCACCGGCAAGTCCGGCACCAAGGCGGACTTGAAGTTGCAGTTCAAGGAGCAGGCCGACAAAGGATTTCTGGATTCGCGCACCGGGGATTCACGATTCTACCTGATACACAACGGAGCCAACAACAACGTTTTCTACATCGGATACGGAAAGGCCCAGTCGTTCAGCCCCTGCGCCATCAACACCGACTATACAGTCCAGTCCGAACTGTCCGTCGACAGACAGGAAGTGACGGTGGATGGCGTTTCAAAATGGACGACCGGGCAAACCACCACGTATATCAATCCAAGCGACAATATCAATACCGGCTACAATCTCTACCTCTTCGCCATGAACCAGGACGGCTCGCCGACATACGCCGGCAAGGCCCGCCTCTACTACCTGAAGCTCTATCAAGGGGACTCGGACGGAAGCAACATGAAACTCGTGCGCAACCTGAAGCCGGTGCGGCTCTCGAACGATGTCGTCGTGCTGTGGGACTTCGTGGAGAAGAAAGCGTATCGTCCGCAGCTTGTCTCCTCGCCCGGCACCTATACGACGTTTACCTCCGTCGGTGCGGACGGAGAGGCGATTCGCGACGGCTTGGTGATTATCCTGAGATGAGCCTCTGGCGTTTCTTCGCGTTGGCATTCGCATCGGCGGCCTTCCGGCTTTGCGCCGCCGATGTGGAATGGTCGCTTGGCCGCAACGCGGCGCGCGAGGGCGATGTCGTCGTCGTCGACACGCGCGGAACGCGCTCGGGCGGCGCGGCGCACGCGAAGCTCGACCTTGGAGGAGCGACAGGCGGCGTACGCGCGACGATTCGAGCGCGAGGAAGGGGAATCGGGAGACCTGACAAGTCCTACTTCGGGCTCAAGTTCATGTTCCACTACCGCGATCCTGCGTCCGGCACCGACCGCTGGCCGCAGGCGGACCACAAAGGCGGCGACTTCGACTGGACGACGCTGGAGCTGACGACAGACCTCGGAGGAACGCCTGTCGGTGAGGTCGGCGTTACGCTCGGGCTGCAGAACGTGGCGGGGCGCGTGGAGTTCGACGTCTCGTCGTTCAAGGTAGAGCCGTTTGCGCTCTACGAGTTCCCACGCACGAACCAAAGCTACAAAGTGCGCTATCCGGCTAGCGTCGCCGCTCGTCCACAGCTGCGCGGAGCGATGCTTCCTCAAGACCCGACGGAAGACGACATAAAGACGCTCGCGGAATGGGGCGGGACGATCGGGCGGTTCCAGATGTCGCGCAACTTCCAGAAGATCGACGCGAACCTCGACTTCGACGAATACGTGAAGTGGCTCGACGGACGGCTCGACCTGCTGGAAAAAGTCCTCGTCTGGGCGCGGCGGTACGGCATGATGATCTGCGTCGACCTGCATGTTCCGCCGGGGAGCGTGCGCGACAACGCCGAGATGCGGATGTTTTCCGACAAGGCGTGCCTCGACCTGTATGTCGCCTGCTGGGAGAGGACAGCGCGGCGGTTAAGGGACAACACGGACGTAATATACGGCTATGACCTCCTGAACGAGCCGCACCAGAACCGGCACGAGGTTCCGTATTCCTACTGGGACGCGCAGCGTCTCGCAGCCGAGGCGATACGCCGCATCGATCTGGAAACGACGATCGTGATGGAGGCGAACTGGTCGTCCAGCGCGCCCGCCTACGAATACATGTCGCCGCTCGACATGGACAACGTCATCTACGAGGTTCACATGTACATACCGTCCGGATTCACGCATCAGGGCGTGCACGGGTGGAGTCCGTCGCGCAGGTGGCCGGACGAATCGCGCGGATGGAACAAGGAAATGCTGCGAGCGAAGCTTGCGCCCGTCGCGGCCTTCGCCAAGCGACACGACGCGAAGATTCTCGTCGGCGAGTTCTCGGCGATCGCGTGGGCACCTGGCGCGGAAAGGTACCTGCAGGACTGCATCGAACTCTTCGACGAGCAGGGCTGGGACTGGTGCTATCACGCTTTCAACGAATGGCGCGGATGGAACGTGGAGTATGCCGGCGATTCGCTTGAGACTCTCCGCCGCGTGGGCGACACGCCGCGCAAGAGGGTGTTGTTGAACGGACTCAAAGGGAGGAACGGACAATGAAGGTTGCCGACGGAGCACTCTCACGACGCAGATTTCTCAAACTAGGCATTGTCGGTGCGGCGATGACGTGTGCCGACTGGCGGATTTGGGCCGCAGGCGAAGGACTGCCCGCCTACTACGGCGACTACCTCGCCAGTGTCGCCGCTCGGTTGAACGCACTTTCGAAGACGTGCGACGACGCATTTTTCTTTGTCACCGACCTTCACATTCCGGCGAACCGATGCATGTCAGGAAGGATTCTCGCAAAACTTGTAGCCGAGACGCGCGTCAAGAAAGTCCTCTGCGGCGGTGACCTGCCTGAGGCGTTCGGCGGAAGAGCATCTGTCGAGCGCACGATTGCCGCGTACCGCCGCGAATGGGTCGAGGCGGTCGAGCGCACGGGCGGGGAGTTCTATCCGGCCAAGGGCAACCACGACTTCACGATACGCGACAAGCCGAACTCGCCGGATGGATGGACGCTCTCCGGCAAGGAGGCTCACGATGTACTGATGGACACTGCCGCAGTCAGGGAAAAATCCGTTACCAATCCGGAAGACCCCGAGGCGTGCTACTACTATGTCGATTCGCCGATGACGGGAATCCGCTACATCGTCGCGGATACGACCGACTCCATACGGACTGACAGGACGTACTGGGCCGTCAAATACGGCATGGGCGAGAAACAGCTGAAATGGCTTGCGAAGAAAGCACTCGCCACGATGCCCGTCGGATGGTCGGCGATCGTGATGCACCATATCCCCATTGCGGAAATCGTCAGCGGCGAAAAGGACGTGCCCGGCACTTTCGCGCCGTGGCGCAGAATCCTTGAAGCGTACCAGTCGCGCGGCAAGGCAGACGTCTGTGGCGAGGTCGTCGACTTCGCCGGCGCGCAGGGGCGCATACTCTGCAGTCTGACCGGACACGAACATGCGGAGCGACAGACCTTCCGCAACGGCATCTGGCACATAACCGAGCCGTGCGACGCCGCCTACAGCGACTACATCGTCGGATCCACTCCGTGGTGCGCCGACCTGCCGAGAAAGGAGAAGGGCACAGTCTTTGAGCAGACGTTCGATGCCGTCCACATCGACCGACAAAACAACGTCCTGCGCATCACGCGAATCGGCGGCGGGGCGGATCGCGTCATCCACCTCGTGCCAAGGAGGATCAAAGCGGGCGGCACGATTCCTCTCGCAAAATCACTTGGCGTTGGCGCAAACGCGGCATGGGGCTGCTACGACGCCGACAGAATTGGCAAGACGCAGAACCCCGTCAACAAGTACCAGTACTTCTGCAAGTACTTTAGCGATGTCGCGGAGATCGCACACGGCGATAACCTGACCGCAAAGAAGACCGGCGAATCGATTGTGGTCGCGACAATGCCGGACGGGCGAAAGGCGATATTCCCCGTTGAAGTCCGAACATAGGCAAGATGTCCTGCTCGGTGCTGAAACGGAGGATGAAGAGCTTATTGATACAGTAAAATTGATACAGTAGCCGAGTTTTTGGTATAATGCCCACATGAGAAAGAACAGGGTTGTCGAGCAGAACAGGTATCAATAAGCTGACCCTTTTGACCCCGGGGCGCGGGAAGATCGAGAAGGCGGGCGGCTCGGTCGCCTGACGCCTCCCCCGCGAAGGGGGATGGCGGACAATGGCGGATTTATGATATACTAACGCAAAACCAACGCAGAAAGGGAATGCAAACATGATACTCGATCAGTTCAAGCTCGACGGCAAGGTCGCAATCGTAACGGGAGCGGGCCGCGGAATCGGACAGGCCTACGCGATAGGGCTCGCGGAAGCGGGCGCAGACGTCGCGATAGTCGACGTCATCCCGATGGACGAGACAATCGCCGCCATCCAGAAGCTCGGCCGCAAGGCCATCGGCATCAAGGCCGACCTCTCCAAGGGCGAAAAGGAGGCCCCGAAGATCGTCGCAAAGGTCGTCAAGGCGTTCAAGAAGATCGACATCCTCGTCAACAACGCGGGCATCATCCGCCGCGAGCCGTTCACCGAGCACAGCGCGAAGAACTGGAACGACGTCATTTCGATCAACCTCTCGACGCCGTTTTTCCTCTCGCAGGCCGTCGTCCGCCAGATGATCAAGCAGGGCAAGGGCGGAAAGATCATCAACATCGCGTCGATGCTCTCGTTCCAGGGCGGAATCCTCGTTCCCGGCTATGCGGCCTCGAAGGGCGGCATCAAGTCGCTCACGATGCTTATGGCGAACGAGCTCTCGAAGGACGGCATCTGCGTGAACGCGATCGCCCCGGGCTACATCGCGACCGCGAACACCGCGCCGATCCGCGCCGACAAGAAGCGCAACAAGGCGATCCTCGACCGCATTCCCGCGGGCCGCTGGGGCACGCCGGACGACCTCAAGGGCATCTGCGTCTTCCTCGCGGCGCCCGCGTCCGACTACATGACCGGCTACACCTACGCCTGCGACGGCGGCTGGCTCGCGCGCTAAGCGCGCCGCCAGGCGGTAGACGCGCCGCGCGGAGGATGATATAATACACCGCATGGCAGAGAAAACGGCAGTATATCCCGGGACGTTCGATCCGATGACGCTCGGGCACTTCGACCTCATCAAGCGTGCGTCGAAGCTCTATGATCGCCTCGTCGTCGCGGTTGCGGCGACGAGCGCGAAGCAGGGCGCGCGCTTTTCGGCCGAGGACCGTCTCGCGATGATCCGCGAGGACGTTAAGAAGGCGCGGCTTCGCAACGTCGAAGTCAAGATGCTTGACGGGCTTCTCGTCGACTTCTGCCGCCGCGAAAAGGCGAAGGTTGTCATTCGCGGCGTCAGGGTCTACAGCGACTTCGAGTACGAGTTCCAGATGGCGCTCACGAACCGCCGCATGGCGCCGGAGATCGAAACGCTCTTCATGATGCCGAGCGAAAGCCTCGCGTATGTCACGGCCTCGACAGTCCGCGAGATCGCGGCCTACGGCGGCGACACGGCGCCTTTCGTCACGGCGGCCGTGCAGAAGCACCTCAAGGTCGCGAAATGAGGGAATTCTTTGACGTAACCGTCCTTTCGATCCTCCAGGGCGTAGCGGAATTCCTCCCGATCTCGAGCTCGGGACATCTTGTCATCGGACAGCACATGCTGGGGCTTGACGTCCCCGGAATGCGGCTCGACCTGATGCTTCACTTCGGAACTCTCGTCAGCATCTGCGCTTTCTACTGGCGCACGATCTGGCGCATACTTTCAAAGTTCGAGTGGCAGTATGTCCTCAAGATCGTCCTGAGCGCACTCCCGGCGGTCGTGGTCTATTTCCTCTTCAAAGACTTCATAGAAGGGCTCTTCGAGAACGCCAAGATGGTCGGGGCGCTTCTCATGTTCACTGGCGCCGTTCTCATCGGGACGCGCTACCTCCCGCGAGGGAGCCGCGACGTCTGCTGGAAGCGTGCGCTTTTCATGGGGTGCGCCCAGGCGCTCGCGCTTCTTCCCGGCGTGAGCCGTTCGGGGATGACGCTCGCGAGCGCGCGCGGCGGGCGGGTAGATGCCGAGAAGTCGGCCGAGTTCTCGTTCCTCATGTCGGCGCCGCTCATCATCGGTGGTGTCCTTCTTGAGATTCTGAAGGCCCTGCGCGGCACATCCGCCGCGCCCGAGGCGGCCGAAATCGGATGGGGCCTCACCATCTACGGCGCTATTGTCGCGGCGGTTGTAGGGTATTTCTCGCTCGTTGTGCTTCTAAAGGCCCTAAAAGGGCGGTGGTTCTGGCTGTTTGGGCCGTACTGCCTGGCCGCTGGACTTCTCACGCTAATTTTGGTATAATCTCCCCTCAATTTCTCAAAAAAGGGATTAGATAGACTATGTCCAAGGAATCTGCTGTTCGCAACAACATCTGGAAATGGCTTGTTTTGCTGCTCATTGCAGTCGTTTCGTTCTACGTTACGACGCCTGTACAGGAGAAGCTCCGCTTTGGCCTTGACCTCAAGGGCGGCACGTCGTTCACGCTTGGCGTCGACACCGAGCGCCTTGCCGAGTCGATCATCGCCGAGAACCCGGCGATCACGAACACGCCTGGCGCAGTTCAGGCGAAGATCGACGAGACGCTGAAGGACTGCGATTCGCGCATTATAGAGGTAATTCGCCGCCGCGTCGACGCGATGGGCACGAACGAGCCCGTGATCCAGGGCATGAAGGACCACCGCCTTCTCGTCCAGCTCCCCGGCGTCGACGAGGAAGTCCGCAAGGCTGCCAAGGCCTCCCTTCAGAGCGCCGCCTACCTGGAGTTCCGCCTCACGCACGCCAAGAACGACCAGCTCGTCGCGAAGCTTCTCTCCAAGGACGTCGCGCCCGAGGGCTACGTCAAGAAGGGGTCGGGCTATGCGCGCGCCGAGAACTGGAAGGAAGTCTCGAAGACTCCCGGCTACGCCGCGCGCCTCGCCGCGTTCGAGGTCCCCGATCCGCGCTATGCGTTCATGCTCGAGGACAACGGCGACGGCACATACTCGCCCAATTTCGTCGCGCGGCGCACCGATCCCCAGGTCACCGGCGAGCATCTCGAGTCAGCCGCCGTCGAGCGCGATCCGACCACCGGCAACCTCTCAATCGGCTTCCGCCTCAACTCCGAGGGTGCGCAGAAGTTCGCGACCTTGACGCGCAACTACAAGGCCGGCGGTCCCAAGAACCCGACCGGCCGCGGCCGCCAGCTCGCGATCGTTCTCGACGACCAGCTCATTTCCGCGCCAGTCATCCAGAGCGAAATCGGCGCGAACGGCCAGATCACCGGCCGCTTCGACGGTCCCTCCGCCCAGAAGCTCGCGAACGAACTGAACGCCGGCGCGCTCCCCGCGCCGATGAAGATTCTCGCCGAGTCCTCCGTCTCGCCGACCGTTGGCGAGGACGCGAAGCAGGCCGGCATCGTCGCCGCCTGCCTCGGCTTCTGCCTTGTCGCGGTCTTCATGTTCATCTACTACTGGATGACCGGCCTCGTCGCGGACATCGCGCTCTTCCTCGACATCGCGCTTCTCCCGACTGCGCTCGTCTTCGTCGCCAACATCCTCGGCGTCTTCGCGCACGACCCCGCGATGGGCGGCGGCGGCTCGATGCAGCTTCCCGTCCTCACGATGCCCGGCATCGCAGGCCTGGTCCTCTCGCTCGGCATGGCGGTTGACGCGAACGTGCTCATCTTCGAGCGCATCCGCGAGGAGTTCGCCGCTGGCCGTCGCGCGGGCGAGGCGATCAAGAACGGCTATGGCCGTGCGTTCACCGCGATCTTCGACTCCAACCTCACGACGATCATCACCGGCGTTATTCTCTTCGTCGTTGGCACGGGCCCTGTGCGCGGCTTCGCGATCACGCTTACCGCCGGCGTGGTCATCTCGATGTTCACGGCCGTCGTCGTGACTCGGCTTGTCCTCGACCACTGCGTCGATTCCGGCCGCGAGGCGCCGTTCAGGATGATGCAGTTCTTCAAGAAGCCGAACTTCGACTTCATGAGGCTCACGAAGTACACGGTCGGCGGCTCGTTCGCGTTCATCGCGGTCGCGCTTGCGATCTTCGCCGTGCGCTTCATGAACAACAAGGCGTCAGTGCTCGCCGTGGACCTCACTGGCGGCACCTCGATAGTCTACAACCTCAAGCAGGACGCGAAGCCGGAGATCAAGGACATTCGAGCGGCGCTCAACGACTTCGACAACGCGACCGTCATCCAGTACCAGGAGGGCGTCGGCGATTCGACGCTCCTCGTCAAAACCGGCGAGACGGCTGAGACCAAGAAGGGCTCCCAGGTCGAGAACAAGGACGTCGGCGCGCATGTCACGAAGCTCCTCCAGGCGAGGTTCCCGCAGGCCGAGTTCAAGGCGGCGTCGGTCGACGAAGTCGGCTCGGTCGTCGGCGCGGACCTCAAGAAGAGCGGCATGTACGCAGTCCTCTTCTCGCTCGTCGCGATCCTCCTCTACGTCGGCTTCCGCTTCCAGTTCGGCTTCGGCCTCGGCGCTCTCGTCGCGCTCGCGCACGACGCGCTCATCTCGCTCGCGATCTTCTCGCTCTGCGGGCGTCAGGTGTCGCTCATCGTGATCACCGCGCTACTCACGATCATCGGCTACTCCGTGAACGACACGGTCGTCGTGTTCGACCGCATCCGCGAGCAGCTTCGCCACGACCGCCGCATGACGTTCGCCGAGCTTTGCAACAGCGCGATCAACGCCTGCCTCGGCCGTACGGTCATCACGTCGGTGACGACGTTCTTCGCCGTCCTCGCGCTCTTCGCGTTCGGCGACGGCTCGATCTTCGACTTTGCGCTCACTATGCTCATCGGTGTCGTCGCTGGCACGTACTCGTCCGTCTTCATCGCGACGCCGATCATGTACTGGTGGTACAAGGGCAAGCGCCCCGAGTTCGAGGTTGAGTCCCGAAAGGATGATGAGCAGTAAGATGTTTTACCGTCTGGCTCGGGCGAAAACAGGCTGCCCGACCGGTAAGGAAAAAGAAAGGAAAAAAGAAAATGCCTAAGATGAAAACGAAGAAGTGCGCCGTCAAGCGCATGAAGCTCTCGAAGAACGGGAAGGTCATGCGTTCGCAGGGCGGCCACGCACACCTCAACAACGGCAAGAAGCGCAACCGCAAGAACAACCTCTGCGGCCGCACCGCCGTCGAATCCAACAAGGTCACCAAGACATACGCACGCGCCCTCCAGGGACGCTGATAGAGAAGGAGGACATATACCATGCGTGTTACTAATGCACCCGCTTCCCGCGAACGCCGCCGCCGCCGCCTTGCGAAGGCCAAGGGCTTCTACGGCGCCCGCTCGAAACTCTTCAGGACTGCGACGGAGGCCGTCGATCGCGCGATGCGCCTTTCGACGATCCACCGCAAGCTCAAGAAGCGCGACTTCCGCCAGCTCTGGATCGCCCGCGTCAACGCGGCGGCGCGCGCCGAGGGGATCAGCTACTCCAAGTTCATCGCAGGCCTCGCCAAGGCGGGCGTCGCGCTGAACCGCAAGATGCTGAGCGAGATCGCGATCCATGATCCCGAGGGCTTCAAGACGATCGTCGAGATCGCCAAGAACGCCTGATCCGCGCGTTCAGCGAAAGCGAAAGTCATCCGCGGCGCTTGCGCCGCGGAGCTTTTTTTTATATAATGTCCGCAACAAGGAGGTTCCACATGGCCGAAGAAAAAGATGAAGTTCTCGAGACGCAGAGCGCCGACGGCGCGGAAATCCGCGACACCGACATAGTGTTCGACTGTCCGCACTGCAGCAAGACGCTCGTAATCGACTACCGCGGGGCGGGGCTCCAGATCAGCTGCTCCGAGTGCGGCAAGGACGTGCTTGTCCCGATTCCCGACGGCATGGAGCTCACAGACCTCGACATGGATCCGGGCGAGATACTCAAGCAGCTCTTCGCGACGCGGCGCAACTACCAGAAGGCCGAAACGCGGGTGCAGGGCCTTAAGGCGCGGCTCGTGTCGCTGCAGGAGACGCTCGCCGTCATGCAGCAGGTGATTGCCGAAGGGCTGGCCGACGAGTGAGCAGGAAGTCCCTTTTCGTAAACGCGTTGACGTTCGCGCGCGTTCCGCTGATATTCCTCTGGGCTGTGTTCGCCGTCTGGCAAGAGCTCGACGCGGGTTCGTCGGGCGCTTCCGGGCCGTCGGTCCTGCTCGCCGTCCTTGCGTCTCTGGGGATGCTGCTTTCGGGGCTCACCGACCTCTGGGACGGCAAGCTCGCCCGCCAGTGGGGCGTCGTCTCGACCCTTGGCAAGATGGCCGACCCCCTTATGGACAAGGTGTTCTACCTCGTCGCCTTTCCGGTTCTCGTCTGGCATGCCGCGCACTCGGGCGCCGGCGAGCTGCAGACGCTTTCTCTGCTGGCGCTGACCGTCCTCTACCTTCTGCGCGACACATGGGTGACGTTCCTGAGGTCGGTCGGCGCGATGTATGGGGCCGACGTCGCCGCGATGTGGCTCGGCAAGGTCCGCACGGCGCTCTCCTTCCCCGGCGCGGGCTGGATATACGCCTACCTCTGCTTCCGCCAGTTTGAGCCGTTTCGCGCTGCGAATGTCTGGACGAACACGGTCTGGCCGCTGAGCGTCATCGCGGTCGAGGCGTTTCTCGGCGTCCTCACGTTCGTGAGCCTTGTGACATATACGAGGTCGTACATGCCCTACCTCAAAAGGGCACTTGAAAGAAACGAAAATTTGTGAGATAATATCCCCAGTTCCACCACTAAAACGAAAGGCAGGAAAAATGAAACAGGCAAGAAAAGGCTTTACGCTCGTCGAGCTGCTCGTCGTTATCGGCATTCTCGGCATTCTCATGGGTGCGCTCTTCCCGACGATCTCCGCCGCGATGTTCAATGCGAACACGGCCGCAATGGCGATGCGCGGGCGCAACCTCTTCGTCGCGATCACGCAGGCGAACACCGACCGCGAGGCGGCGGGGCTTTCGTCTATATGGCCGCAGGACGAGACCGAGGGACTTGATGAAGACGACAAGCAGCTCATTGGCGCGACTTCGTCCACCGACTACTTCAAGTATCTCTTCGATTTCGAGAATAAGAACGACTCCGCGAGGTGGAAACCCTATGTCGATGTCGATATCGGCGTCCTTTCCGGCGGCGGTGTTCCCGGTGCGGCCGGTACGACGCTCAAGCAGGACAATGTCGCTTGGCTCGTCGCCAAGAATGTCCAGAGCGAAATGGCCGACGTCGTTCCCGTGCTCGTTTCCCGCAACGTCGAGTATTCGACGCTCAACTCCGCCCTGCAGAGCAAGGTCCAGGGCGATGAAACGACCGAGGTCGAATGCGGCAACGGCAAGGGCGAGAGGGATGTGCCGTTCGGCAACAAGGGCTGGGTTCTTGTCCGCAAGGGCGGCGCCTCGCAGGTCATCAAGGCCAAATACTCCAAATACAGCGTCATCTTCAACCACCAGGGCTTCGACAACTCCAACCTCGACGACAAGCCCGAGTTCATGAAGCTCTAATGCTTGTCAGGGTCGCGATCGACCTGGCGCTTGACCGGCTCTTCGACTACGAAGTGCCGAAAGAGCTCGAGAAGAAGCTGGCCGTCGGCCAGCTTCTTTCCGTTCCGTTCGGCCACCGCACCGCCCGCGGCTTTGCGATGGAGATTGGAGATGAGGGGTCAGGGGTCAGGGGTCAGGGGTCAGGGGTCAGGAGTCAGGGGTCAGGGGAAAGGCGCTACGAGCTAAAGCCAATTTCAGCCATCGTCGATGAAGAGCCGTTCTTCTCGACGCGGCTCCTCGAGCTCGTGCGCGCTCTCGCCGCCTATACCGCCGCGCCTGTCGAATCAGTCTTGAAGGCCGCCGTTCCCGCCGCCGTTGTGAAGCCCAATGCGCGCGCGAAGGAACTGTACTTCATCGAGCCCGCGCTTGCCCCCGCACCCGTCCCCATGACGGCGCGCCGCCAGTGGCTCTACGACCAGATCGTCCGACTCGGCGGCGGCTGGATGCAGCAGCTGTGCCGCGAACTCAAGACGACGACGGCGTCTCTGAAGGAGCTGGGGCGGCTCGGCCTCGTCACCATCGCTCCGCGGCAGAAGCGCCGCGATCCGCTCGGCAACATGCGGCGCATCCTCCCGACGAAGCCGCTACCGCTGAACGGCGAGCAATCGGCGGCGCTCGGCGTCATATCCGCCGCGGCGAAGCCGGTCCTTCTCTTCGGCGTCACCGGGTCGGGCAAGACCGAGGTGTATCTCCAGGCGATTGCGAAGGAGCTTGAGTCTGACCGCGGCGCGATCGTGATGGTCCCCGAGATTTCCCTCACGCCCCAGACCGTCCGCAGGTTCGCGTCGCGCTTCGGCGACAAGGTGGCGGTCCTGCACTCTGCGCTTTCCGACGGCGAGCGCTACGACGAGTGGCACAGGATACGCTCGGGCGCGGCTCGCGTCGTAGTGGGGCCCCGAAGCGCCGTCTTCGCGCCTGTCCGCGACCTTGGGCTCATAGTCGTGGACGAGGAGCACGATTCGAGCTACAAGCAGGACGACAATCCCCGCTACAACGCGCGCGACGCGGCGGTTCTGCGTGGAAAGATCGAGGGCGCGCGCGTCGTGCTCGGCTCTGCGACCCCATCGCTCGAGACGTGGCACAACGTCACGCTCGGCAAGTACGAGCTCGCCGATATGAAGTGCCGCGCCGGGGCGGGGACTCTCCCGGCCGTCCGGCTCGTCGACATGTCCGCGCCTCAGCGCGGCGATTCCTCTGGCGCGATCTTCTCTCGGGAGCTTCTCGACGCCGTGAAGCTCCGGCTTGACCGCCATGAGCAGACCATCCTCTTCCTGAACCGACGCGGCTATTCGCGCAGCGTGACATGCGCCGTCTGCGGCGCGACGGTCGACTGCGCGGAATGTTCGCTTCCCTATACGTACCACCGCGCCGACGACTGCTGTCGCTGCCATATCTGCGGCGGGTGGATTCCCACCCCGAAGGTCTGCCCCGTGTGCGGTGCGCCGGCGCTCCAGTACAAGGGCATCGGCACCCAGCGCGCGGAGGCGGCGCTCGCGAAGTGCTTCCCAAATGCGAAGATCCTCCGCATGGACGCAGACTCGACGTCGCGCAAGAACTCGCATGACGACATCCTTTCCGCGTTCAGGCGCGGCGAGGCGGACGTCCTTCTCGGCACGCAGATGATTGCGAAGGGGCTCGACTTCCCGAATGTCACGCTTGTCGGCGTACTCAATGCCGACAGCTCGCTCAACATGCCCGACTTCCGTGCGGCAGAGCGGACATTCCAGCTGCTCGCGCAGGTGTCGGGGCGCGCGGGAAGGGCGGAGCTCCCCGGAGAGGTCGTCATCCAGTCGTACGATCCTTCTGCGCCTGCGATCGTCGCGGCGGCGCGCGGCGATTTCGCCGCGTTTGCGAAGGAGGAGCTGTCCGTGCGCGAGGAGTGCTTCTTCCCGCCGTTTTGCCATCTCGCGGCTGTCAACCTGCGCTCGAAGGACCTGAAGCTCGTTTCGTCGTGGGCCGACATGTACGCGAAGTCGCTCATGAAGGTGAAGGGGCTTACGGTGTCCGAGGCGGTGCCGAGTGCGCTTGAGAAGGCGGACGGGTGGTATCGCTGGCAGGTAGTCGTTCGCGCGCCCTCGGTTTCGGCGATTGTCAAGGCGTGGCGGTGGCTTCTCGCCCAGCGTCCGCCGCCCGCCGCCCTCCGCGCCGCCATCGACGTCGACGCCTTCAACCTTGTCTGATCTGTTTTGGTATAATACGCACTATGCTGAAAGGAAATTACAATGATGAATCCCAGAACTGCTGCCGTGCTTGTCTGCTTGTCCGCGGTGATGAGCGTCGCCTTCGCGAAGACTCCCGAGGAGGTGTCCAGGGAGAAGCACTATCCGGTGCGCTACTGCGCTGATACGGATACTCCCGAGGCGCGCGCGGCGCTCATTGCGGAACTCTGGAAGCACAATCCCGAGGCGGACACGAAGCTGTGGCCCGAGGGGAAGGTGCCGATGAAGGACAACGACAGGCCGATCAAGAATCTCGAGCAGGAGCTCTGGCAGCGCAACCTTGTCGTCACGGACATCAACGATCCGTTCTTCACGTTCTTCCCCGCGAAAGGCGACGGCGCGAGGCCGGTCGTGGTGATTCTCCCAGGCGGAGGGTACTGGCAGCTCGGATGGAACAAGGAGGGCACCGAGATAGCGGATTGGCTCAACTCGCTTGGTTTCTCCGCCGCCGTGCTGCTGTACCGTGCGCCTAACCAGCGCGACGCGGCGCTCTGCGACGTGCAGCGCGCAATCGGCATCTTGAGGCGCGATGCCGCGAAGTACGGCATAGACCCGGGACGCGTCGGCGTCATCGGCTTTTCCGCCGGCGCCAACCTTGCGATACGCGCTTCCACCAACTGGCGCAAGCGCATGTACGAGCGCGTCGACGACGCGGACGACTATTCTTGCCGTCCCGACTTCCAGATGCCGATCTATCCGTGGGACATCCGCCATCGCAGGAATCCTGCAAAGACGGGGTCGGGATGGAAGGGCATGGATATCCGTCCGGAGTACCCCATCGACTCGGAGACTCCCCCGTCGTTCGTCGCGCAGTCGATCGACGACTTCTGCGAGATCGAGACGACTGTGGCGTACGACTGGCATCTGCGGCAGGCGGGGGTTGATTCGACCGTGAGGATATATCCTGACGGCGGCCATGGATATGGGCTTCGCAGGACCGGAAAGTCAGTCGACACGTGGTCGACCGAAGCAGCCGTCTGGCTTGGGAGATTCGCGCGGCCACAGAAGAAGGTGCTTTTCCTCGGCGACTCGATTACGGACGCAAGGCACATCGGATGCACGAAGAACTACTGGGGCTTTCTCGCGGAGCGCTATGGGTTCAAGCCGCTCGTCTACGGCATCAACGGCCAGCGGTGGAGCGATATCGTCGCCCAGGCAAAGGCATATGGGAATGAGCATGGCGAATGTCCGGATGTAGTCTTCGTGTTCGCCGGAACGAACGACTTCAACGAAAACGTTCCTCTCGGAGAGTGGTATTCGCTTCCCGAAGAGAAGGTCAACCGCAACGGGAAAGAGACTGTTCTCAAGAAGCGCACGCTCTCGCGCGACGGGAAGACGCTGCGCGGGCGCATCAATGTCGCCATGGAGCACCTTGTCGGGAGCTTCCCGACTGCGAAGATTGTCCTTCTCACGCCGATTCACCGCGGCTACGCGACGTTCGGCGCGGACAACGTGCAGCCCGACGAATCGTATGCCAACGAGCTTGGGCTCTTCATCGACGACTATGTGAATGTCGTCAAGGAGGCCGGGAACGTCTGGTCTGCGAAGGTCGTCGACCTCAACGCCGATGCCGGGCTTTATCCAAGGGCCGACTCGCACGTTCCGTTCTTCTCGAACGGCGAGCGCGACAGGCTCCATCCGTCGGACGCCGGTCACAGGCGTATGGCCGATGCAATTGCCGCCTCCGTCGGCTCCTGGCTGAAGTAGCCATCCTTTTCCCGCCTTGGCGCCGCTTGACGTGGCCGCAAGTGGCGAACTGGTTTAGTACAGCATATATGCGCTTATACAGAAGGGGCTGCCCCTTTTGCCCTTCGGGCGGACATCGACTTGCGCCAGGCGGACGGGGTCGTTCGCGTCCTCTTCTTGAAGAAGTGGATGAAGTGCGCGTCGGAGGAAAACCCGGTCTTCTTTGCGATTGCGTGGACGGAGGCATTCGTCTTGCCCAGCAGCGATATCGCCGCTTTTAGCCGCATGTCGAGTATCACGTCGCGCAGGGATGCACCGTAGACCGTTCGGAACCGTGCACGGACGAGCGAGTGGGAGACGCCGAGATGCTTGACGACATCGTCGACGCCAATGCCCTCTGTCAGGTGCAGTTTGACGAACGAGAGCGCTTCCTGGATGAGATATCCCGCGGGCGGGACAGAGCGCGTGGAGTTGCGCTCGGTCACCCCGGACGGGGGGACGAGAATCGGCCGCAGGAAGGCGCGCCGGGATTTTGACGACATGAGCGCGGCAAGCTCCTTGGCGGCTCTGCTGCCCAGCATGACATCGTCGGTCTTGACGCTCGACAGAGTCGGCTTCGTCGTCTCGCACATCATTTCGT
>CACYNF010000030.1:27049-49336 GCA_902775595.1 uncultured bacterium
CTCCAAGAACCGCGACTCGGGAGGGTATGTCGATGCGCAACCTGCGGCATGCGGAGATGACGTCGATCGCCTCAAGATCGGTCGCGCCAAGGACCGCGGCGGGCTTTTGAAGGGACTTCAGGAAATCCTCGAGCGTCTGCGTCGCTCTCTGCCATACGACGGGCGACATCCCCTTGCCGCCGAGCGTCTCGGCGAAGCCGCTGAACCGCTCTTCGGACCAGTTGGTGCGCGAAGGCGTCGGAATGAAGGCGTACGAGCGGAATCGCGCCTTCGACAGGAGATATTCCGCGGCGAGGCGCCCCACGGCCAGGTCGTCGTTCTTGAGGAGCGCGAATTTCGGCCCGTGTCTGGGAATGGAGCCGAGCGGATTGTGCACCATCACGACCGGAACCGGGCGGGTAATGAACCTGGCGATCTGCGGCGTAATCGAGCGGGGACTCACGATGATGCCGTCGACTCCGCCGAGCAGCGTCGCCTGGAGCAGCGCATCGTCGACTTTCCCCGGATTCTGCAGGAATTGGATGCTCCAGTCGTGTCCCTCGTTTACGTAGTTGAATATGCCGGTGATGCCGTTGCGTCCGGCAATGCCGTTGATGGTCGAGATGACGAGGACCTTTTTCATGCCGAACATTATAATACGCATGTATCGTAAAAGTCAATAGACTTGTGTCGAAAAATGCAACGAGCCGCGTTGACGCATGAGCGGCCGTATTGATAAAATCGCCGCGTAAACAACGAAACAAGTCGTCAAGACGGAAAGGATTACAGAAGATGGATTTCATGAGCACGGTGAAGGGCTCCCTGCTGGAAGGCTTCTATCCGGCCGGCTGGGACATGAAGAAGATCGACAAATGCTGCAGCAACAAGCCTGCCGACGTCTTGAAGCCGCAGAAGTTCTGGAACAAGGCGTTTAAGCCCGTCCAGTGCGGCGACCTCGTAGAGTTCGAGGTGAAGATGGGCCACGAGATCGCGTCGGAGATCCGCAAGGCGAAGGAGCGCGGCGAGAAGATCGCGTTCATCCTTCCCGTCGGGCCGATGGGCATGTACAAGTGGGCGGTCTACTTCCTCAAGGAGTGGAACGTCTCGTGCGGTCACGTGTGGTGCTTCAACATGGACGAGTGGGCCGACGGCAAGGGCAACACGCTCGTCGGCGACGCGAGCTTCCAGTATGCGATGGAGCAGGCGTTCTACAATCCGCTCGGCAAGCTCACGGTCCCGAAGGACCACCGCAACTTCGCGACGAAGAAGAACCTTCCGACCTACCCGAAGAAGATCGCCGCTCTCAAGGCCGAGGGCGCGAAGCTCGTCCTCGTCTACGGCATCGGGCGCATGTGCCATATCGCGTTCTGGGAGCCGATGATCGGCGGCGAGTTCAAGACCGACAAGGAGTGGCTCGCGCAGCCCTACCGCATTGCCGTGCAGCTCCACCCGCTCACGATCGAGCAGAACGCGCAGACTTCCTTCAAGTCAAGGACCACGCTCGTCCCCTGCCGAGCGAACACGATGGGCCCCGGGCTCATGTTCCAGGCCGACTACGCGATTGGCGGCGCTGACGGCACCTTCGGACGCGGCATGCAGTGGCAGGGCATGTCCCTCTGGATGACGCTCCGCTACGGGCCGTCGCGCTGGGTCACCTCAAGCTGGATCCCGACAATTCCCGGACGTCTCTTCTTCCTCAAGGAACTCGCGGGCCCGCTGGTCGCCGAGGCGAACTGATGCGGAAGGTCGTCGCAGCCGGCTCGATCCTCGTCGACAAGATCAACGAGATCGGCGCCTACCCGAAGGCGGGGGAGCTCACGCAGATACGCGCGCGCTCCCGCGTCCCCGGCGGGCTCGTGCCAAACACCGGCTGCGACATCCACATCCTCGACTCGAGGATTCCCGTGTCAGCGTTCGGAGCCGTCGGCAATGACGACGACGGACGTTTCGCCGTCGCGGAACTGAAGCGCCGCGGGCTCGACACGGCCGGCGTCGTGGTGAAGCCGACGGCGACTTCCTTTACGGACGTCATGAGCGTTCCGGGCGGAGAGCGGACTTTCTTCACTTACCCAGGCGCGAGCGCCGAATGGGGCTATGGCGACTTCCCGTTTGATCTCGTCCAAGAGGGTGATCTCGTGCTCCTTGGCTATTTCCTGCTGCTTGCAAAAGTCGACGCGGGCGATGGATTCAGGATTCTCAAGGAACTGAAGCGCATCGGCGCAGAGACGGCGATCGATCTCGTCAGCGAGAACTCGGACCGCTATTCCCTTGTGCGCGAATGCCTGCCTTACGTCGACAATCTCATCGTCAACGAAATCGAGTCGGCGCGGATCGCCGGAATGGACGGCGTGCGCGGCGCGTCCGCCCTACCGGAAGTCGCGGCGCGGCTTTTCGAACTCGGCGTGCAGAAGCGAGTTGTGATCCACATGCCCGAGAAGGGCGTTTCGCTCCTCAGGGACGGCACATGGACGGAAGCAAGGTCCGTCGATCTCCCCAATGGCTTCATCAAGGGCAAGACCGGCGCTGGCGACGCATACTGCGCGGGATGCCTCGTCGGAATCTTCAATGGCCTTGTTGAAAAAGAGATACTTGAACTCGGCGGAATCGCCGCGGTAGGCGCGATGTCCGCTCCGGGCGCAGTCGAAGGCATGCGCCCTATCGCCGAACTCAAAGCCCTCATCTCAACTCTAACCCCTAACCCCTGACTCCTGACCCCTAACTCCTGACCCCTAACTCCCTAACCCATGCTTGTAAAACTCGACCAGGTTCTTGGAAAGGCAAAGGCGGAAAAGTACGCCGTCGGGCTTTTCAACACGCACGACACCGACATGCTCGAGGCCGCGATTTCCGCGGCGGAGGAGGCGCACAGCCCCATCATCATCGGCACCGCCGAAGTGCTGCTCCCCTACGGCGACCTTCCGCTCATCGCCCCCGCTCTTGTCGCCGCGGCGAAGCGCGCGTCTGTTCCTGTGGTTGTCCACTATGATCACGGTCTCACTTTCGAGAAGACGATGGAGGCGCTGAAGCTTGGCTTCTCCTCCGTCATGTACGACGCCTCCGCCAAGCCCTACGCCGAGAACATCGCGGAGACGAAGGAAGTCGTCAAGATCGCACATGCGTTCGGCGCGACGGTCGAAGGCGAGATCGGGCATGTTGGCCTTGCGGCGGCGGGAGACGACAAGAACGGGCAGTACACGACGGTTGAGGAAGCTGTCGATTTCCAGACGAAGACGGGCGTTGACGCGCTTGCGGTCGCGGTCGGTACGGCGCACGGCGTCTATAAGTCGAAGCCGAGCCTTCAGTTCGGCCGCATCGCGGAGCTGAGGGCCGCAGTCGCCGCGCCGCTCGTGCTGCACGGCGGATCAGGGCTTGCGGACGACGATTTCCGTCAGGCGATCAATTGCGGAATCGCGAAGCTAAACATCCACACCGACATGGTGGTCGCGGGGATGAAGGCGATGCGCGAGCAGTGCGCGTGCCACGACGCCGCGAAACCGGCGACTTGGGACTACCTCGATACTCGCAAGGCGAAGGTCGAGGCGATAAAGCAAGTAGTCGCCCGCAAGCTCCAACTCTTCGGTTCAGTAAATAAAGCTTAACCACCACTCTCCAACTCCCTCTGCGCCTCTGCGTCTCTGCGTTAAAAATTCTACTAAAAAAGATCTCAATTCCGCTCTCCAACTCCAACTCTAAACTCCAACTACTAACCAATATGAACGTACTAGCAATAGGCTGCCATCCTGACGACGTTGAAATCTGCTGCGCGGGAACGCTCGCGAAATGCGTGAAGCGCGGGGACAGGGTGATCGTATCCCACCTGTGCACGGGGTCGCTCGGGCATGTGGTTATTCCGCCCGAGGAGCTTGTCCCCATGCGCGCGGCGGAAGCTCGCGAAGCTGGGAAGCTCGCGGGGATCGAGGTGCTTGACGGAGTGTTCGGCGATCTCGACATATATGCGGACAACGCGGAGAGCCGCAACAAGGTTGTGGAAATCATCCAGTACGCGCAGCCCGACGTCATCATCACGCACAATCCCGACGACTACATGCCTGACCACACCGCGACCTCGAAGCTCGTCTTCGACGCTGCGTTCACGGCCACTCTCCCGAACTGGCCGTCGAAGACCAGGAAGGCGGCGAAGCTCGTCCCGATCTACTACATGGACACGCTTGCAGGCGTCAACTTCGTCCCGGAGGAGTTCGTCGACATCTCGGACGAGATCGACCTCAAGATCCAGATGCTCGAGTGCCACCACTCGCAGCTCGACTGGATGCGCGAGCACGACCACATCGACTTTGCGGACATGGTGCGCACCTGCTCGCGCTACCGCGGCTACCAGTGCGGCGCCGAATATGCGGAGGGCTTCCGCCTCTGCAAGGCGTACCTTCGCGGGACAACCCGCCGGCTGCTGCCGTAGCGTAGCTTCCGGCGTGCACTTTCCGCGTGAATTGTTTCGCCCCGCGCACTTGCGCGAAGGGCGGAAAAATGATATACTATATCCCTATATCTCCGGTGGGCCATAGAGATATGGTCTACCGATTGTGTTTATTTCCTCCCATGGGGGGGGGGGATAAATGATTGAAAAGATGCGAAAAGTGATTAGTATATGTGGTTATGCGGCATGTCGGCACCTTCTTGCGATGGTTGTCATGCTGGCGTTTGCTGTTTTGCCGAATGTGTCATTGGCTTCAAACCAAGATAAGGTCGCTCGGTTTTCAACGCCTGGACCCGACTGCTACGCCGACGGTACGCTCGTCGTCGACGGCGAGTGCTACGCTCTCGTCTGGTCGCCGAAGGGCTCGACGTTCGCGGGCTTCAGCGCGGACGGGACTACGGTTTCGTCCGCCGACCGCGTCGTACTCGCCGCGCCGCTTGCTGTGAACGGCAGGTGCCGCGATTCGCTTTTCCAGATTTCGGCGGAGGAATACGCCGAGCTCGCGGGCGGAGTGTGGGCGGTTTGCCTCGTCGACACGCGCATGGCGAACGGCGTGCCCGCGGGCGTCGCGGCGAATGTGCCGCTGCGCGTCAATCGCTGGGGAGCGGTCAAGAACAGCGTGAAGATTGAACCGGCCGGGGCCTCTCAGCTTATGTGTGCCGCCGCACCCAAGACACGCGGGTTGCTCGCCGCCACTGGCGACGATTCCGACGATGGCGTTCGCGCTGGCGTTTTGTCGGCTGTTCCCGATTCGGTCAAGCCGCCGAAGATCACGGCTTTCGAGGTTGTTGATGGCGTGGCGCGTCTCACGGTCGAGGACACGGTCCCGTTCCTGACCTACACGATTTCGGCGGGTGATACGCCCGACGCGCTTGCGGTCGACGATGCCGCAGACTGGGTTGACGGCGATACGGCGAAGCCGATCGAGATTGAGACCGACGCGGTGAAAGGCAGCCGCTTCTTCAAGGTAACAAGGGCCGAGTAAGGGAAAGGAGGTAGACGAAATGGCAATTTTTGATTGTGTAGATTTTAGCCGTGTAGAACGTGTAGAACGCGGGAGTGATGTCGTGCGTCGGCCTTCTTTGGCGAGTGTTTGCCTGAGGCTTTTTGCCGCCGCCGCGCTTGCCTTTGCCGGACTTTCCGCCAAGGCCGCCGATTCGCTCACGATGGCGGACTTCGTGTATACGAACAAATTGCAGGTTGCCGGATACACCGGCAGCGAGACGCTCGCCAACTTCCCCGTGCTCGTGCGCATCAGCACAAGCCTCGGTGATTTCCAGTATTCCCGCATGCGCTCGTCCAAGGGCGGCGACCTGGCGTTCTTCGCCTTGGATGGAACTCGTCTCGCGTCGGAAGTCGATACCTGGGCCACCAGTGGCACCTCGCTCGTCTGGGTCAAGCTGCCCAGCATGGTGCAGGGAACCCAGTTCTACATGTGCTATCGCCTGACCGACGAACTGGCCGCGCTCGACACCATGGTCGAGAATCCTAATCCCTGGGGTGATTATGTTGGCGTTTGGCACATGAGGGAGACAGGCACTAGTAACCCAATAGCTGATTCTTCCCCCAATGGACTTGATGGCACGACTACAGACGGTGAGGGCGTCAACGAGAGTAATGGCGCAATTGGACGCGCTCGCCGTATCGCGAAAGACAACAACCACGCCCCTGGCATCATCGTCGATGTCAACTCCGATGCCACGAAGAAGGCCGTTGCCGATTCCCTTGGCAAGGACTTCCATGCCTCTTATTGGGTACGCGTCCAGGGAAATGTGTCATATTCCTACATGCTCGGTCGTCGCAAGGGTGACTACGGTTACTCATGGGGCGTGCAATTCCATGAGAATAATCCACCACCCAAAGTCCGCATATTCTCCGGGGGTCAGCCCAAAACGGATAAAGACGCATGGGCGGCTGGCGAATGTACTCTGACGACCGGTAATTTGGGGAGTACTTTGTCCGACAAGACATGGCGAAAGGTCGATGTCATCTGGAAGGATGAGACGAACGGAGGAGTAGCTGCGTATGATTTCTACATCGACGGAACCTTGGTTGAATCCAAGGATCTCGTCCTTCCCGTAAACTTGGCGGAGAATGCCAATATCGGTATCGGCTGTTCAACGCAAGATGAGTACGGCGACAAACCCGCGACGAAGAAAGGGCGTCGTTTGAATGGCGACATGGACGAGGTGCGTCTGCGTCCGGGCATCGTGAGCGCCGACTGGATCAAGGCCGACTACGACACGGTGAACAACGAAGCTTTCGTGACGCCCGCTCAGCCGGAAGTGACCTGGGTGAACAATACCGGAACCTCGCCGGGCGTCGACTGCATCCATCATGACTATGTCTCCTTTGCCGGAACGGTGACGGACTGCGGTGGTTTCCCCAACTGTTCGATCCAGTGCAAGGTCTGGTTGACGGGCGGAACCGAACCGGAGAACTGGACGACGCTGACGAACGGGCTGGTCGCCGCCGATGTTTTCGTGGACGATTACTCTGGGTTGGCGCCGGATACCGCCTACAGCTACAAGCTGCGCGCGGCGGGGGGAGAGGGAGATGTTGGTTCCGCGCCCGTGACTGGCACCTTCACGACGCTGGCCGGCTTCGCGGTTGCGTGGTCCACAGCTACCGAGTCGACAGGTCTTTCGGAAATCCATCACGACAAAGTCGTTGTCGCTGGCGCGGTCGCGACGCTGGGCGACGCGACGTCATTCGAGGTCCAGTGGAAGTGCTGGGCGGAAGGAGCGTCCGAACCAGAGAACTGGACGACGCTTACGAACGTGCTTGGCGCCGCCGCCTTTGAGGTAACTGCGGGCGAGCTGGCATCTGGATCCACTTACAACTATGCGCTCCGTGCGGTTGCGAACGATGGTGAGACGACGACACCTTTTGTTGGCACATTCACGACGTTGCCTGGGTTGACGGTCGAGTGGGACGAGACTGCAGGCATCGTGCAGGTCGGGTACAACTTTGCCAAGATTGGCGGCACCGTCGTGGGGCTTGGCGAAGCAACGTCTTGCATCGTCCAGCGGAAAATCTGGGCGGCAGGCGAGAGCGAGCCAGACTGGGAGACGTTCAAGACGGGTCTTGTTCGGAACAATAGCTTCACGGACGTTGTTTCGGGGCTGATGGCGGGGACGACGTACAGCTACAAGCTTCGCGCATACGGTGATGATGGCGAGACGACGGAGGTTGTGGAAGGCACGTTCACCACGCTTGGCGAGGAGGGAGAGACGATCGGATCTGACTACACGCACTTCTTCAGCGACGGGACGAACTATTTCTGGGTGGCGAACTCGTTCGAGAGGTACCTGCAGTTCACTGTAACGGGCTATGAAGGCACCGAGACGCTCACGAACTTCCCCGTGCTGGTCGAGGTCCGCAAGGATGATGACAATGGCTTCAGCTACGACGACTTCTATCACTTCGACGGCAGCGATATCGCCTTTGTGGACGAGAAGGGGCATATCATCCCGCACGAGATCGACACATGGAACAAGAACGGCATGTCGCTCTTCTGGGTGCGCTTGCCCGAAATGAACAACGGGACGACGTTCACGATGTGCTACCGCAGCCCGCTTCTGGAAGAGCGGCCAGACCCAGGCAACACGTTCGAAAAGTACGTCGGCGTGTGGCTTATGAACGAGCGTGGTAACGGCGTCGTCAACGTGAAGGATTCGACGGTCAACAACTTCGAGACCGAGACGCACGCACTCTCCACGGCGGTCGGCAACGGTCGTATCGGTTACGCTCGTCGCGTGGCGCAGACGCCGGGCTCCTCTTCGTCCTACGGCCGCATCATCGCCTTCGACCATGACGATATCTTGCGCACGGGCGTTGGCAACGTGTTCACCTTCTCGGGCTGGTACAAGCTGGCGGCGACGCCCCCGAAATGGGCCTACCTCGTCTCGCGCAAGAGCGAGGACGCGGACCGCGGCTGGGGCATCCAGTATGATGAAACCGATTCCACGACGGAACTTCGCGTTTGGTCCGGGTCAGCCGAGAAGAACAAGTTCCAGATCTTTAAGATTAACGGCATGTCGTCCACGGGATGGAACTACTGGACGTTCCTCTACGATGGAAGTGTGAATCCGGACGGCACGACCAACCAGCTCTTCCATGCCTATCTGAACGGCGAGGAGATCTCCACAACGGTGGGTGGCTTACAGCTCAACTACCCGGTCGTGAACGATGAGAACGCCACCTATGACCATCTTGTCATCGGCGGGCAGCAGAACGGCACCGGCGCATTCAACGGTCTCGTTGACGAGGCGCGCTACTCCAAGGGTATGCGTTCGGCGGACTGGATCAAGGCGGAATACAATTCTTCGTTGCAGCAGGTTTATTGGAATGATGCCGGGCGTCGGTTCGTGACGAAGGGGACGGTGAGCCGTGGCACTGACTCGCTCGTGCCGGTCGTCGTGTGGGAGACGGGCAACGGGATGCCCGACACGATCGTCGACGTGAGCTATGCCTATGTGCAGTTCGCTGGCACGGTGACATACTGCGGCGCTGGCGCAGAGACATGCTGGATCGAATACCAGCTATGGGCTGACGGTCAGGAACCGCCTGGGAAGGACGACTGGACTCCCTTGCTCGTAGATGCCGAAAGAGGCACGAAGTTCTCGATCCCCGTGTTTGGGCTCAAGCAGGACATGCCCTACAACTTCCGCATTCGCGCAGTCAACGAGGTGGCCGGTGAGAGGCGGCAGACGCGCGAGCGTGCTGGCTCCTTCCGGACGAACGGTAACGTCAGCGACATTGGGTCGGGCGGTGAACTCTTGCGCGTTGACAACAAGTTCGTTCACCGCTTCGGCGCGGGCGAATATACCTTCACGACACCGGACTACGTGACGAACATTGAGATCATGGTCGTGGGTGGCGGCGGCGCGGGCGGCTACAAGGTCGGCGGCGGCGGCGGCGGCGGCGGCCTCTTCTACAGTGAGTCGTATCCCGTGACGACGAACACGACCTACATCGTCGCCGTCGGCCGCGGCGGAATCGCGGCGTCAAACCTGACGGAGCGGAGCGGTAGCGGCCAATTCTCCACCTTCGCCCTCGAGAGCAATCAGGCGAACCCGCTGATTGAAGTTCCTGGCGGCGGTGGGGGCGGTAGCTATGTGAACAATGAGACGCTTGCCAAGGGCGCGGATGGCGCATCTGGCGGCGGCGGCACCTACGCCAAGCTCGGTGGTGCGGCCACGGATGACGGCATCTACGGTCACGATGGCGGGCTCGGAAACGACTTTCTGAAAAATGGCTCCATCGGCAAGGTCGCGGCGGGCGGCGGCGGCGGCGCGAAACGAGCCGGCCTTGGCGCGACGTTCGACGCCTGGTCGGCCGGCGGCGCCGGCGGCGTGGGCGTGGCCAACTCCATGACGGGCGAGTTGCTCTTCTATGGCGCGGGTGGTGGTGGTGGCTACATCTACCGTACGGGTGCCGGTGGTACTGGTACCAGCGTAGAGAACTTTACCAAGCCTGGCGCGGGCGGGTCTGGCATCGGTGGCGACGCGGCGGATGTCAGAAACGGTATCCCCGCGACCTCTGGCGTTCCCAACACGGGCGCGGGCGGCGGCGGCGGTAGCAGCCGTGGCAGGGGTGACGGTAAACAGCCCGACGAATCCGACAGCACCTACTGGCAGGGCGGCAACGGCGGCGATGGCGTTGTGCTCATCTCCTACGAGGTCCACGGCCGCGACCCAATCGCCGAAGAGCCGCGCATTTCGATGACGCGCTGCAATTACGTAGAGGCGGTAAATACGGAGGAGGGAGACGATGTTGCCGGCATTGCCAAGATTGATTATCGCCTGTACTGGGCGGGCATGCAGACCGATCTCGCCGACATCTATGTCCATTACAGCACCGTCAGCTCCAACGAACTCGACAACGCCGATGGCGGCGAATGGGTCAAGGTTGCGGAATCTTCGGTCGGCATCGGGAGTCTCGTATTCACGCCGCCGGCTGTGGGCTACACGTACTGGTTGCGTCTTGTTGCGCGCAAGGGCGCCAACTCTTATGCGCATTCCGAGGAAATTGCGTCGTTCACCGTGCCAGCGATTTCGCTCGTCGGCGCTACATGGACTGAGTCGAAAACTTCACCTGCCAAAGATTACGCGACCGTAACATACAAGCTTCATGAAACGAATGAAGTGGTGCATCTCTACTGCTACTGGAGCGAAAATAGGGCAGTTCTCGAAGGCGATGAACCGCCGTCTGGCGAAGGTGTGTTTATGCTCGATCTCGGCGCGAACACCAATACCAACCTTTCCGGTAAAACAACCTTTACGTTGCCCGCGACCGAAGGACTTGAACGCAACAGGACGTACTACATCCGCCTTGCGTCCGGCGACGCCCAGGGCATCGAACTCTTCCCTTCGGAAGAGATCGTTGAGCTTGACACGAAGGAGACGCCGATCACTATCCTCAGCAATGCATCGTGGACGAACAATGTGGCCAAAGTCAACTTCACGGCGACAGTCGGCAAGCTCGATCCGGAGGAAATACAGCTTGTCGCATTGTACTCGCGCGTTCAAGGCGATGTGACTGGAAAGGATCCGGAGACGAAGGAGTCGGTGAAGACCGTCAGTCTCGGATTCTGCTCCGATCTCGGTTTAGACGTCTCCTCGCCGTCTGCGACATTCCCGCTCTGGTCCGACGTCGCTACCAACTACTATGTGCGCCTTGCACTCGCGACGAACGTTGTCGTCAATATACCTTATAGCGAGGTCACGAACATCGTCGTCGAAACCCCATACAGCGTCGTGACGAATATCGTCGAGGATCCGCCGGGAGTCTTCACGACGAACTTAGTCGAGACTGCGGAGGTCGCGACTACGAACATTGTCATAACTGAGGCGCATGTTGTCACGAACCTCGCCATCATCGCCGGGTCGTATTCGCAGACGACAAAGGAGATTGCCGTAGACGCCGTCGAGCCGCGCACACTCCTATACATCGTGACGGCGAACCCCAAGGTGATGTGCTACGGCGACGAACCGCTTCCGCTTGACTACGGTCTCCAGTATGCCGGCCTGACGGAAGGCTGGGGGTGGGAGCACAAGTATGGGCTCGAAGGCGTCATCGCCTGTGACGTCACGTCCACGTCGGCGTCCGGGAACTATCCCATCACGCAAGGGACGTTGTTGCTTGAAAAAGGCGGGCAGGAACAGACAGAGGAAGGGATAAAATACCAGTACAAGCTGACCTACTCCGGCGCGACGTACACGATCACCAACGCTGTGTTCGAGACGGACATAGAGGATGTCGTCACCAACTACACGGGCGAGGCGGTCGATGCGAGCGCTCTGGTGAAGACGCTCTCTGGCATCCGCAACGAGCAGCCCGTCACGTACCTTTACCGTGCGAACGGAGCGGGCGACTGGGGCGAGATGCCGGCGTTCACGAATGTCGGCAACTATCTCGTGCAGTTCAAGGCGTCGGCTCCGAACCACGACGAGGTGCGCAGCTCGTTCAAGGTGACGGTAGTGCCGGCGCCGCTGACGGCGACAATTGAGAACATTGAGATGGACTATACTGGTAGTGCCGTGACGCCTGATTTCGTCACCAACGTGACTGGGCTTGTGAAGGGCGACGTCAATCCTCTTACGTGCGAGTTCCGTGAAGAAGCGGGCGAATGGCAGAGCGAAGCACCTTCGTTTTCGCTCCCTGGCACGTACAAGATATATTTCCGCGCATCGGCGCCGAACCACGAGACGGCGGTGACGAACTGCACAGTTGTGGTCCGTGGCTGGGACTTCAAGGTCAACATGGACGGCAGGACGGGGTATGAGGCGCCGATCATCATGGGCAAGCCCGAATGGATCGTCAACAACAACCTGTCCGGCATGACGGGCGTGGAGCTTTCGGACAACGACACCCGATATGGCGCACTTGATGCGGTCTGCGAAAACGGGCTTCGTCTGTGGCAGAACTATGTCATCGAGCGCAAAGACTTCAGCAAGAGGGTTGTCGCCACGATCATGCAGCAGGGCAGCACCGTGGACCCGAATGCGTTCGTCGTCCACTTCCCCGACATCGAACCGCTTATGGGCACCGGCCTCAGGGTGCAGTACCGCCTCGACAAGAAGCTCAGGGGCACGAGAACCAAGAGCGAATTCGATGCGGCGAGCTTCGAGATCGGCGAACTTACCGGCAAGTACGAGACGAACGTGCCGCTCGGGCCTCATGATCCGACAGGGCTTTACGTCTTCAACATCGTCTTCTCGCCCACGAACACGCAGTACGAGGGCCAGTCGGTGATCGCCTCCTGTACGACAATTGGCGTCCTTCGCGTGTCGAGCGCACTCACGAACACCGTGACTGTTGCGCCGTGGCTCTCGATGTCCATCGACAGCACGAACGAAATCGATGTCGCGGTTGCCGATGTCGTCAATCCGTTCAGCATTGGTGGCGGTGATACAATCCATGCCTACGAAACCGAAACCGGCACGTTCCGGATGTGGGAGCGCAAGGACGACGGCGACTGGAACGCTCCTGTGACCGTCAACAAGAAGGGCGTCTCTCAGTCTACCGCGGAAGAGTCTACCTTCGAGCCGGGCAAGGCGTTCTGGCTCGGGCGCAAATCACCTGGCGAATACATCTATCTCGTTGGCCGCTATACTGGCGAGGACTACGTGTTCGACCTTGAGGGCGGAACGGCGGAGGCTCCTGGCCACACGCTCGTCGCTAACCCGACGATGTACGATGTCGCCTTGAACGACCTCGTGTTCGTTGACGGCGAGGACAAGGCGGCTACGCCGGCGGATGGCGATCGCATCATCTTCCAGGATGCTTCCGGCTACCAGACAATCTACTTCCCGCACGCGACTACAAAGAAATGGGGACGCAACGTGCCTACTAAGGTCGGCCGCCGCGTTCAGAACGTGTGGACTGAAGACGGCACGAACACGATGGGTACTGGATTCTGGTATCTGCGAACGGACCAAAGCACGCTTAAGATCAAATTCGGAGGTGCGCGATGAACAGGCGCCTTTTGAAGATGGCGGCTTTTGTCGCGGCGCTTCTGATGGTGGGTGTGGCATCCGCCGAGGAAGATGTCTTGTACTGGATGATCGACAGCAGCGCGACCGTCGAGAAGGACGGCGTGACCTCGTCCGTCTCCGAATTCTTCGACAACTACGGAGCGCCGGCGAATTCCGCGTTCGCCGCGCGTGTACGCGTGACAGGCGGCAATATCACGGAGGACACCTTCCTTGATTTGTACATTCCTGGCTATGGCGTTAACACGGGTAACGGTGATTTGGGCGTGGAGTTCGGCGATGCCGGCGGTTACTGGGGTGCAGGCGTGCCGACTGGCAACCAGTCGCCAATTGGCGCCTATTCCGCAGGATCGCCTGAGTTCAGTTTCATCGTAGAGCTCGGTAACATCGACACAAGCGACAACTGGACGACGGTCGCGACGAGCGCCTCGGCGACCTACTCCTCGCTTGCCGCCAACATTCACCAAACGTTCGACATCAAGCCCGGGCAGGCCGCTATCTGGACGCCAGGTCCCTTCCAGGCGGTGCCTGAACCGTCGGGTGGGCTCTTGACGTCGATGGGCGTCGCGCTCCTTGCGCTCCGCAGGAGGCGCATGGACGAAGTCGCATGACAGCATGATGACTGACGGCAGACAGAGGTTTTTAGACCGTCTGTACGTGCTTCTCCTTGGCGCGGCCATTGCCGCACTCGCCTGGTTTTGGCGTTTTGACTCAACGCCCCCCGATTTGATGGATGACCTCGCGGCGGCTGCGGGGCTCAGGCCGCCGACTGGCCCCCTCGGGCTTCTCTGGCAGCATATCGCCGCGCCGCTTTGCCAGAACTACGGCCTCGCAACGGCTGAAGCGGTGCTAAGGACGGCTGGTCACGTCTCTCTCGGCGTCTTCGCGCTGCTCTCATCAATCCTCTTGGAGATGATGCTCCCGGCGACGCTTCTCCGCGGCATGCATGTCGCCTCGTGGTGGCGGCGGGCCGTCAGGTTCGTCCTCTTCCAGGGAATCATCCTCTTCTGCTGCGCCGATCCCGTCTGGAATGCGTTTCGCTGGTTCTCCCCGCTTTCGCTCCAGCTCCTGCTTGTGGCCTTCGCTGCGATTCTCTTCCTATCGCACCTCAGGACCGACCGCCGCTTTCTTCTTTTCGCGACCTTCGCCGTCCTTGGGCTTCTCGCGGCCGATACGCCGATCGGCGCGGTGCTTTTCGTAGTTGTGGTCGGTACGCTCGGCGTGAGACGGCATCTGCGCAACGCCGGAGTTCTCGAGACGCCCGAGGAAAGTCCGTTCGCCAGAGCGTTCATGTCGCTTCGTCTAACGCTCGCGTTCGGAATCGGCCTTTTCGCCGGCGTTGCGCTTGAGGTCTATGCCTTTTCATCCCTCGACGGTCTCGCGGCCTTTGACTGGACATGGGGCGACTATGCGCTTGAAGTGCCGATCCTCTACATAAAGGCGTTGCTTTCCACTGTCTCGCCTGCCGGCGCGGCGCTGATTCTCGCAGGCACGGTCCTTCCTGTCGTCATAGAGTTCCAGCTCATCCGCCGTGCGACGGACGATGAAAAGCATCTCGCCTACGTCTACGGCGCGGCATTTGCGGCGTTTGGCGTAATCGCGTTCTCGCAGCTCGCGGGCGCGAAGTCGCTCTGGTTCTGGACGTGGGGCGGCGGATGTGTCGCGGACGGGCTCCTCAAGTGCATAGCCGTCTACCTCTGCGCGCTTTCGGCCGTCTGGTCGCTCGCCGTCTTCGTCATCGAGCTTTTCCTGAGGAACTTCCGCCGCATAGAGACGCTGCGTTTCCCCGATGCCTTGGATGCCGAAGACGCCGCGCCGGCGCTTGCGTCGGCCAGGCGTCTCCAGCGCATCGTCCGCGCTGTCTTTCTCATCGAGCCAGTTCTCGTTCTCGCCTGTGTCCTTCCGTTCCGCGCGCAGCGCGTCGAACGCGCTATGCTGTCGACCGTCGACGCGGTCGCGCGCGAGACGGTCGAGGAGTGTCGCGACGTCAGGTGGCTCTTCACCGACGGAGGGCTTGACGCCGCGGTCGAGCTTGCCGCCGCCGCCGAGGGCCGCGAGCTTCGCGCGCTTTCGATGATGGGCGCCGCGGCCGAAAGCCGCGAGATCTACATCCGGACGCGCGGCGTGACAAACGCGGTGGACAAGGCGCTTCTCGAAAGCGGTTCTGCCGACGCGCTGAGGATGTGGGTGCGCACGCGCCCCGACAAGGCGCGGGAGTATGCGGTCCAGATCGGCTTCGAGCTCTGGCGGCGCGACGGGCGGCCCATGCCGCGCTGTTCCGGCCTCGTCGCTCGTCCGGAAGGGCTTTCTGACGAGGAGGCCGAGCGCGGCGCATCTGCCGCGCGCAATCTCGCGAAGCGCGTGCTCGCGCTGTACGCCCGGTGGCAGCCCGACAAGATCGCGGACCGCAAGCTCCACGACGCATTCATCTTCGCGCAGTGGCGGCTGGCGATTCTTTCGCGCCACCGCGCCAATGCCTACGACGAGCGCGGAGAGAGGGACCTTGCCATGGAGGAGACGCATCTTGCCGACGAGCTCGACAAGAAAAACGCCGCGCTCGCGAGAATCCGCGCGACGATGGCGTGGGCGAGCCGCAAGAAGCTTGAGCGCATGACGCCGCAGGAAGGGCTCAGGGCGGGGCTCGCGCGCGCCGACTTCGCCCGCGCGCGCATCTTCGCGCAGCAGGTGCTTTCCGTCGACCCCGACAACCCAGAGGCGAACTTCGCGCTCGGCATGGACTACTTCGTGCAGAAGCAGTACGCGCGTGCGCAGGCGTACCTCGAGCGCTGCCTCAAGCTTCGCCCAAACGATCCCGCGGTCCTCAACAATCTCGCGCAGTGCCGCCTTCGCCAGGGCGACTTCAAGGGGGCGATGCCTTATGCGGAGCGTGCGCTTGAGGCGCTTCCCGATTCGCCCGAGATAAAGAGCACGATCGAGCGCATAAAAAAGGGTGCGGACCCCATCGATGCGACGCATTGATACAGCTGCGGGAAGTCCGACAGGCATGGCGGCACAGTAATGAATGTCCTGCAAAGAGCTCTTGATCTCCTCTGGCCGAGGAACTGCGAGATATGCGGCCGTCCTGTCGATCGCGAGGCGCGCTACATCTGCGCCGACTGCCTGAACCGCATTCCCTTCGTCCGGCCCGAGGACGGGATGTACGAGATCGACGACGCCGCGAGCGCGGTGCGGTTCGAGTGCGAGACGCGCGAGATGATAAACGGCTACAAGTTCCGCAGCCACATATGGCTCAAGAACGATTTCGTCGACTGGATGGAGGCGGCGGCGCGGGCGAAGTTCGACGTCGCGGCGATAGACGCGGTGGTTGCGATTCCAGTGACATTCGGCCACAGGCTGAACCGCGGCTACGACCAGTGCGCACTGCTCGCAAAGTCGCTCGCGAAGCGCATCGACAGGGTCTTTCTCGGAAGGGCGGTCGCGAGAATCGGGCATCCGAAGCGCCAGAGCTCGCTTACCGAGGAGGAACGCGTCGAGAACGTGAAGGGGACGTTCGCGGTGCGCTGGCCGGAGCGCGTGCGCGGACGGACTCTTCTTCTGGTCGATGACATCATGACCACGGGCGCGACGCTTTCGGAATGCGCGAAGACTCTCAAGGCCGCCGGTGCCTGGCGTGTCTGGTGCCTCACCCTCGCCCGCAGCGTCAGGACATAAGACATCTCCATCCGTTCGGATGAAGCTTCCTTTGCCTGCGGACGTTCTGCCGCGTCGAGCCCCCTGGTCGTCCATCATTGACGCGAATGAATAATTATGGGATAATACGGGCGAATTGAAGGTGGATGAATATGGACAAGAAACTTTTTGAAGGTGACAAACTCGGTAAACGCGATCTGCGTTTCGCTATTCTGGCTGCTGTCGGCTTTACCTTGGTATATCTCATCTTCTCTCCGCGCGGGCTTGATCCCGCGCTCTGGGATGAAATGGCCGTAGCTGCCGGGATAAGGCCTCCGGCGAAGATCTTTCATGGCCTGTGGTGCGTTCTCGTTTCGCACTGCCTTGGGGCTTTGGGGGCGCAGAGCATAGCGCAGGCGCTCAGGATCATTGGCGCCGTTGTGGGCGGAGTGTCGGCCCTCTTTGTGTATCTCGTGGTGCGGCAGATCCTCGCGGCCCTCGCGCGTGTCAAAAGCCTTGAGCCATGGAGTAGGATCGCGTCGCTCTTCTCCATGCTCGCGACGATCTGCTTCTGCGCGGGTGATGCCGCCTTCCGAGGAGTATCACCCGTCTCGTCGGCGGCCTTTCAGTTCCTGGGGCTGATAGTCTCGCTCCACGTCTTCCTCCGATTCCTGAAAGTCGGCGGCTTATGGAGGATTCTCCTCTCGATGCTGTTCGCCGGTTTCGTCGCCGGCGAGACGATCATCGGGTTGCTGCTCCCTGCCGTCTACTATGTCGCCAGTCGGCTTGCGCTTGCCGAGGCAATCAACGACAAGCAGAAGCTCGACGACGATCCAGGGCATTTGGCTTTCATGCCGTATTGGCGCATGTTCTTCTCGTTTGTGTTCGGCTTTGCGGCAACCGTGTCGCTGAACATCGTGGCCTTCGTCTCGCACGGCGGACTCGAGGCGAGCGAATGGAGCGCCTTTGACCTCGCGTTTCACTATGCCGTCGACTACTACGGCGCCCTTGCGGCGGCGGCTTCGCCAATCGGCTGGATGCTTGCCGTTACGTTTTCGCTCTTCCCCCTCGTCGTGTCTCTTGTTCTGTTTCCGATGCTCAGCCGGAACACCGAGCCGATAAGGTTCAGGATCGGGATTGTGCTCTTTCTCGCGGGCGTGTTGGCGCTTGTCCAGTGCGGGCTTCTCCCGTATACGCGGCTCTGGTCCTTCTCTTCAGGCGCAGTCGAGATCAACTCCGACTTCCTTGAGTGCGTGTTCATGCTCATGACGGTCATAACGCTTGCGCTCGCGGCGTCGTGCTTCGCCATCGGGAGCCAAGAGGTGTTTTACCTGGACGAAGACGACATGACGTTCAAGGTCGCGAAGCCGCGCGGCCCCGTGATGCGCAACCTCGTGCAGGGCGTCGTCATCGTCTGCATGCTGCCGCTCGTGTTTCGCGTTTACCGTCCTGTCGAGACGGAGCTCAGGTCCATAGTGCACGACGCCGTCGTTGAGACGGTGCGCGAGTGCGGTGATTCGAAGTTCCTCTTCACCGATGGTCGTCTCGATTCCGGCGTGGAGCTTCTTGCCTCGATGATGGGTTCGCAGGTTAAGCCGCTCAACATGATGAGCGGCCCCAGCGCATGGGAGAAGTACATCCGCACGCGTGACTTCGAGGAGGGATCGCCCGACCGCGCCTCGGCGGAAATCGGCGTTCCCGTTCTTCTGCGCGTGTGGGCTGGCGAGATGACGAACGGCATGGACAATGCCGCCGTCCAGCTCGGTTTCGAGTTCTGGAAGAGGGCGAGGAAGCCGCTTCCAAAGTGCTCTGGCTTTGTTGCACGCGAGAAGGGGCTTTCCGACGCCGAGGCGGAGCGCGGCATATCCGTCGCGAACGCAATCGCCGCGCGCATCATAAGGGCCGCGAAGGAGCATCCTCACGCCGCTGTCTCGCCTGCGCTCAGAAGCGCAGTCTCGGCCGTCTCGTGGCGCATTTCGCGTTTCGCCCGCATGAGGGACGACGAGCAGCTTGCGAACGAACTTGACGAGTGGAACGACGCCGTCAAGCACCTGATGCGCCTGATCGACTACGAGCGCATGCGCACGTTCATGCAGATGACGCCCTACGAGGGCCTCAGGCTGTCGCTCCGCCGCGCCGACTTCGTCGAGGCGCGCAAATACGGTGCGACGGTCCTGCAGATCGACCCAGAGGACCCAGAGGCGAACTTCGGCACCGGCATGGCGTTTCTCATGGAGGAGAAGTTCAAGGAGGCGGAGTTCTATCTCGAGCGCACGCTCGTGAGGCGTCCCGACGAGCCCGCAGTCCTCAACAACCTCTCGATAATATTCCGCAAGACAAACCGCCTCGAAAAGGCGCTTGAATACGTCAAGAGAGCGCATGAACTCGCCCCGGAGAACGAGGAGATAGCCCGTACGCTCAAGGATACCGAGCGCGCTGTCGCGAAGCGCAGCGAAGCGCTTAAATCGGCTTTCAGGCGATGAAGGCCCTTGTCCAGCGCGTCACCGAGGCGAGCGTGACGATTGACGGCGAGGTTGTCGCCGAGATCGCCAAGGGGTATCTGGTGCTCTTCGGCGTGACACACGGCGACACGGAGGCGATGGCAGACAAGCTCGCCTCGCGCATCGTCAAGCTGAGGATCTTCGAGGACGAGAACGGCAAGACGAACAAGTCGATTGAGGACGTGGCGGGGTCTGTTATCGTCGTCTCGCAGTTCACGCTATACGCCGACACCGACCACGGCAATCGCCCGGGCTTCTCGGCGGCGGCAAGGCCCGATCTCGCAGTTCCGCTCTACGAGCGCTTCGTGGCCGATCTTAAGGCGGCGCTCGGCCCCGGAAGGGTGGGAACCGGGCGCTTCGGGGCCGACATGAAGGTGCGCCTTCTAAACGACGGCCCGTTCACCGTCGAGCTCAGCGAGCGCTCGTAGCGGCCGAAATCTTCTTCTCGAGTTCCGCCTTGAGGCCCTTGAACTCGTCGGACTCGAACGGCTTGTCGTTCCAGTCGATGAAGGTCTGCTGGAGATCCATGAAGAATTTGCGCATTGCCGCCTTGTCGTCAATAGCATATTCGCCGAGAAGCACCTTTTCCACCATGTCAAACATGACTCTCTGGCGGGCGACGGGCGTTGTCGCGTCAGACTCGGAGAAGGCGTTCTGCTGGAGGTATACGGCGTCGAGGAACTCCGCCTTCAGGTAGGTCGTGAAGTCGGAGAGGGACGTTCCCTCCTCGCCGACGACCTTCATCATCTGGCCGACTTCGTTGCCTTTCCTGAGGACGCCGCGCGCCTTCTCGACCCTGGACTGCTCGATGACGGAGTTATAGTGGCTCCAGCTGTCGAGCGGGTCGATCGCGGGGTAGCGGCGTGCGTCGGAGCGCGCGCGCGAAAGCCCATGGAAGCCGCCTACGACCTTCAACGTCGCCTGGGTCACCGGCTCGTCGAAGTTGCCGCCGGCGGGCGAGACCGTTCCGCCGATGGTTACGGAACCGGTCTGGCCGTTCTTGAGCATCACGCGGCCCGCGCGCTCGTAGAACGCCGCGATGCGCGACTCGAGGTAGGCCGGGAACGCCTCTTCGCCAGGGATCTCCTCAAGACGTCCAGATAGCTCGCGCATCGCCTGTGCCCAGCGGGAGGTCGAGTCGGCGAGAACGAGGACGTTGAGGCCCATCTGGCGGAAGTATTCCGCAAGCGTCACCGCCGTGTACACGGAGGCCTCGCGCGAGGCGACCGGCATCGACGAGGTGTTGCAGATTATTATCGTGCGCTTCATCAGCGACTGGCCGGTCTTGGGGTCGACGATCTCGGGGAATTCCTTGAGCGTCTCGACAACCTCGCCAGCGCGCTCGCCGCACGCGGCGGAAATCACGACGTCCACCTTCGCATAGCGCGCGGTAGTCTGCTGGAGAACCGTCTTTCCTGCGCCGTAGGGCCCGGGGATGCAGTATGTCCCGCCGATGGCGACGGGGAAGAACGTGTCGATCGTGCGGACTGTAGTCTCGAGCGTCTCGGTTGGGGCGAGACGGTCCTTGAAGCACTTGATTGGCACCTTGACGGGCCAGCGCTGCATCATCTGCACCGGGACGTCCTTCCCGTCTGCGCCGGTCAGGGTCGCGATCGTGTCGGTAACGGTGTAGTCGCCGTTCGGAGCGAGCGACTTGACCGTGTAGACGCCGCGCAGCGCGAAGGGAACCATGATCTTGTGGCCGGGCATCGTCTTGTCGTCGAAGATGCCTTCTGTGACCCAGCCGAGGAAGTCGCCTGCGGTGACGCGGTCTCCGACCTTCGCGATCTGGTGGAAGTCCCACTTCCTGTCGCGGGGGAGGCCGGGGATGTACATGCCGCGCTGCAGGAAGAACTCTGCGTCCTTGGATATCTTGCTCGCCTCCTTGGCGAGGTCGGCGAGAGGGTTCTGAAGGCCGTCGTAGACCTGCGCGAGCATTCCTGGCCCGAGTTCCGCTGCGAGGAGCTCGCCCGTGAACTCCACACGGTCGTCAACCATTAGGTCCGTCGTCGAGTCGAACACCTGCATGTCGCAGCGCGTGCCGCGCACGCGGACGATCTCGGCCATCAGCTTCTTGTCGCCGCATATGGCGTAGCCGACTTCGTTCTGCGCTACTGCGCCGTCGAAGGCGACCGTGATCATGTTACCGTTGACGAGTACGATTTTTCCGGTGGTTGTCATGGAGATATAGGGTTTAAAGTTTGAAGTTTGAAGTTTGAAGTTTAAAGTTGAAAGTGATGGCGGTGGTGGTTAGAAGGTGAGTTTTGTGTCTTCTGTAAGCCGGTCGAAGGCAGCGTTGCCTTTTTCCTTTGAGGCGGCGGAGCGGCGAATCGCCGTCTTCAGGCGGACGGCGTATGTCGCGAGAGCGCCCTTGCCAAGCGGAGATTCGGGCGGCGTCAGCTCGCCGGCCGCATCCCACCATACCCTGTCTATCAGGTCCTGCCGCTTCGCTACATCCTTCTCGGTGAAGCATGCGGTTATGCGGTTCTTCCAGTAGAGCGAGCAGCCGTCTGCCCGGCGCATGTACTTTGCGCCGTTTCTCGCGGCGGCCATTGCGTTGCGCAGCTGCGTCTCGAGGTCGCTCCATCCCGACTTGGCGACGATGTCGTCTGCATCTGGAGCCGCGGCGATGAACTTCTCCCAGCTGGAGGCGGACTTGACGCCAGCCAGGGGTGAAGTCGTCTGGTAGAAATGGCAGAATGCGATGGCCAGGGCATCGGTCGCATCCAGGTGTTCGGCCTTC
>CACYNF010000031.1 GCA_902775595.1 uncultured bacterium
TGCCATCAGTCCTGCCCAGAAAGGGCGAATTGGCGACATCGCATGGGAGGCTGTGGAGGTGATGCACGATTGGCTGCCTATTATGGCCTATCGGTTCGGAACGTTTGCCTATGTCACCGACATGAAGACCATTAGCGATGAGAACCGCGAACGCCTGCGGGAGGGTCATGAGGGCGGTCGACACGAAGCCGACGAGCATCACTGTGATTATCGAAGACGACTGGACGATCATCGTCGAGATGATGCCAGAGCCCACGCCGACGATACGGTGGCTCGTCGCCTTCGCCATGAAGCTGCGCAATCCCCCGCCGGCCGTCGCCTGCAGGCCCTCGGACAGATGCTTCATCCCGAGCAGGAAGAGCCCGAGACCGCCGAGGAGTGGTGGGAGGATCGTCCAGAGCAGGCTCAAGTACCCCCCTCGTCCTCCCTGCCCGGCTTATGTTCCTTCCCGTCGCCGATGCCGAAAATCTTCTCGATCTTCCACGGATAGAACATCCCATACATGCCGATCACGGCAAGGATGTACATGAAGCCGACGAGCAGATGGACCGGCGCGAAGCCGCTCTCGGGCACCATCAGCCGCGTGAAGCGGAACACCGTGGCTGGCAGGAGCATGAAGATGCCCATTATGGCGCGCGTGATTAGGTGGGGACGCATCCAGAGGAACGTGAGGACGGTCAGTACAGCCGCGAGGATCCAGACGAAAAGGCCGCCAGTGCGCTCCTTGAGAAGAATCATGTCGAAGACGTCGATGCCGATCGTACTGCATTCAAACGCCGTCCAAAACCAGGCGACGGCGGTCAAAACCGCCGCCACGGCATCTGAGCTCTTCTTGTTCAGCATCGGAGTTAATGGAGGTGGGAAGCGGAGTTGAACCGCTGTAAGCGGATTTGCAGTCCGCTACCTAACCGCTCGGCCATCCCACCCTCTGGGTTGAACCAAACTGAAGATAGTATATCAGTTTTCTCCCGCGTCTGTCAATAGCGACAGACCCCAAATGGTAAGTTGGAGTAAAGAGTTGGAGTTGGAGCGAAGAGTTGGAGCGAAGAGTTGGAGTTGGAGAGTGGAGTTGGAGAGCGGTGGTTATAGCCGTGTAGAACATGTAGAACGTGTAGAAAATGCGGAGCCGCGGCAAATTTGCCGCGGTGGAATTCATTCACTCACACCGCCATGCCAAAATCTGGTATAATATTCAGCGTTGAACACGAGGAGACAAACATGCCTTACGCTATTGTAGAGGACAAGATTGCCGAGATCTCTCCGCAGTATCGTGGAGAGTTGTTGGCGTTCATCGATTTTCTGCTGTATCGACAGAACAACTCCATTCCCGCAGATGGCGCAGTTCAGGAGGCGAAACCCTTAGCACCAAGGCGCAAGCAAATCGGACGAGCCCTTGGTGGTTTTGAAGAGGGATTCTACATGGCACCTGATTTCGATGCGCCGCTGGAATGCTTCAAGGAATACATGTGAAATACCTTCTTGATACAAGCGCATTGCTGTATGTTTTCAGCGCACCGTCAAAACTGTCCGCAAGGGCGCGGCGGATTGTTCGCGGGGAAAAAGATCTGTCTGTCAGCATTGTTTCTTTTTGGGAAATCGCCATCAAGCAAAGCATCGGCAAACTCCAATTTAGCATGACCATTCCGGAACTGGAATCCCTGTGCCAGGAAAGAAACATAAAGGTCATAGGTCTTGAATCTTCCGCAATTGAGCTGATTAAGATGCTACCGACTATCCATGGCGACCCGTTTGACCGTCTTATCATCGCGCAGGCACGGATGAAAGACATGATCATAGTAACGTCGGACAAGGTTATGCCACAGTACCCCGTAAAGACCGTTTGGTAGCATAAGGCTCCGGCTCCGCGATTTCCAACCATCGTTCGGCTCGCCTACTTATATTATGCGGACGAAGTTGCGGGAGTGGGGATGAGTTGGAGTGATGAGTGGTAGTGGGGAGGTTATAGCCGTGTAGAACATGTAGAACGTGTAGAAAATGCGGAGCCGCGGCGGATTTGCCGCGCCGGGAACTACAGCGGAGCAAGCTTGCTGTCGAGATCGGCAAAGGCGTTCTCAATGCTTTCCACATGGTATAGCTCGTACATGCCTATGGCATAATCAAGCAATCCATTAGCCTTCAGGCGATTGAGCATGACATCTGCCGTCACGCCTTTGCTTTCGGCATAGCGCTCGAGAAGATAGATGAAAAACTTGAATTCCCTGCTCATGTCAAGCCGTCCTCATATACACCGAGCGCCGAGGCGACCCAGTAATACGCTCAGTCTCCCACATGTCAAAAATCCCGCTTGGGCCAAATTCCCACATTGCCATGTCGGGATTGGCAAGCATACGATATGTTTCAGAATTGAGGAAAAGCTCAAGGGCCTCTTTCTCTGGGAAGGCGTACTTCTCGACAATGCGCTTCACAACTTCCTCATCATAGTAATCAAGTATCTCGGCATCAGTCTTTTTCATACGGCAACAGCCTCCTTGAACGACAGGCAAGATATTGCCAGTTCTGTCTTAAATGCGAACTGATCGCGCAAGCGCTGTGGCAAAAGCCGCTGAAGTGCTTCGCCCTCCGTATACGCACCTTTAAAGAACAAATTAAGGACTGGCATCGTGTTGTCGTTTGCCACAGGTCCGGAAATGACATCTGCCTCGGAATCGTCCTTGTCCTCGATGCGGTTCCGGCTTACAAAACGCAACCATTCAGCGGTAGGCCCGTCGAATTTCAGCCACTGCAACTTGGCAAGCTTGGCTTCGTCAATTAAGTATGACGAAACAGTCGCAACGCCTTCCCCCCGGCGCAACACGGTAGTTTTGGCCCATTTCGCGGCCTGCGAGAAATCAGTCGTAAGGTAAAAAGCCTGACCAAAGTCCAAGGCTCTGGCCTTGGGCATGAGACACGGAGATTCGACAACTTGATTGCTGCCATGGAAAAGAATCATGCCTGTATGATACCAAATCCGCTCGGCAGGTTCAAGCACAAGCATAAATTTTGCGCGAAGATGGGCAGTTTCAGAGAAATAGTTGGAGTTGGAGAGTGGAGTTGGAGAGTGGGGTGGTTATAGCCGTGTAGAACATATAGAAAATGTAGAAAATGCGGAGCCGCGGCAGGTTTGCCGCGGCTCGTGATTGGCGTAGTTCTCTGACGGCCGCCAATCAGTAGATCAGGAACATGACGCCATTGGGAGTTGGGGCCGCGCCTTCAAGATTGAGCAAAAGCTGCCGCGCCGTGGAGAGTTCCGCGCCCTCCGCGAGCGGCACGCCCTCGACGCCCCACTTGAACGCGCCGGTCGGGGAGCCGTCGCGCTCGGGGACGGTGAAGACGCTGTCGCTCAGCACGGTCGAGTAGAACCCGGCCGTCGTCTGGACGAGGACGTTGTTCTCGATCGTGGCATTGACCTTGAGCGCCGGCGAGTCCGGCGACACCGCGAAGGTGTGTGTGGCAACCGTGCCACCATCATCCGACGGCTGGCCGAAGGTGTGCGAGGCATGGTCGAAGACAAACGGTGTCTGGGCATAGCCGCCGACCGGCACCTCAAAAATGACCCCTGCCGGCTGCCCTTCAATCGTGTAGGGGCTGAACCATGCTTTGGTCGTGAGCTTCGGCGCCGAGCCGCGGAAGACAATGGCCTCGCCATCGTTCGGAAGGCACTGCACCCCAAGGCGCAGGTTGGTGCTCGCCGTAACGGTGGAATCGTCGACAAGCAGGACGGAGTCGGTTCCGGACACGGTCACTTCCTTTGCCGTGGCGGTCGTGCCGTCCGTGAATTCCAGGCGCGAATACGGCGCGCAGAGCTTTAGCTGCTTGCCGTTGGTTGTGAGGGCAACGTTGGAGAAGCGAACGAGGATGTTGGAATAGGCGACCGGGCCGCCGGCATTTTGGGCGTGACGCATGATCTGCCAGTCATTGTTGAACGTAACCGCCATTTCCTCGAACTTGATCTGCGTGTCGGAGCAGACATGATTCGCATTGTCGTTATATTGGACGGGAGTCTGGGCTGTAATGCCACTGGATGCACTGCCCGAGCCCCGGAAGGTGATGTCGGACGCGCCATTCACGGCGTTCGGCACGAACGCCCCCACCGAGTATTTCCCGTCGATCGTGACAACGGCAGGATTCTGCGTCGTGCAGTTTGCGAAGGACGCCGCCGTATTCGCGCCGTTCGGATAGCCCCGGCAACAGGAAATGTTACTGGCCCAGTGGGCTTTGTTCGTCCAGTTGCCGCTCCACTCGCCGTCGGCGGCCTGCCAGGTGTAGGTGGCCGTGTCGACCGGGGAGAGGGAGCCGCTATATTCCTTCGTCGTGATGGTTCCGTTCCCGGTTCCGTCGGCATTTGTCAGCTCGTTCGAGTAAACGACCTTCCATGTGACGGTTTCAGCCCACGTCTGAAGCGCGTTGGTGTTCACAAAGGTCGTCTCCGAATCCTTGGTGAAGGTTGCAAAGACGGTCGGCTCCGCATCGCCCCATGTCACGAACACGGTCGTTACGCCACCTCCCGCGACGGAAAGTCCGCCGGAAATGGTCAACTGGGTCTTGTCGACATTCGTCGCGATGTCCGAGAAGGACGGCTGCGGCAGTGTCGTGAAGGAAGCCGTGTCCTCCGTGATCTTCGTTCCCGCGTCGTCCTCGATCTCGACGGCGTAGTAGTAGGTTGTGTTCGGCGAAAGGCCGTTGAGGGCGATTGTGATGTCCCCGACCGCGACGGCGTTTGTCGTGACGACGGTCGTCAGGGCTACGGCCGACGTTCCGTACTTTACGCGAACGGTGCAGGTCTTCGGGGTGCCGGACGCCTGTCCGGCCGAAACGACCTCGCCCGAGATCTTCGCCCAGGCCGCGTCGGCCTCCGCCGCGATGTTCGCGATGATCGGCATGTCGTCGTCTTCCACGGCGTTTTCGTTCTCGTTCACGTAGAAGGAGAGCATTTCGGAGGAGTACGCCTCTTCGCCGGCCGCGTTGACGGCAAGCAGCCTGACATAGACGGTGCGCTTGTCGGCCTTGAGGGGGAACGAACCGGTTCCGAGGCCGATCGCGTCCGTCGCGATGACGTCCGTGTGCGTAAGCGCGGTCTTCGCGTAGCCCCAGACGGCCTTGACTTGCGCAACTTCGTTGTAGCCGTATCCGGCCCATGCGACGCGGAAGGCGACGTCGCCCGTGAAAGCGGCATCGTTGCAGACCGCCGACTGCAGCGAGATGATCGGCTCGGCAATCTCCGTGTAGTCGCCCTGCGAGGCGTAGCGGATGATCACGATGCCGTCGCCGCCGTCGCCGCCCTGGTAGAGGGCTTCGACATCGCCGCAACCGCCGCCACCGCCGGAGCCGGTGCCGTCCACGCCCTGCGTCGCCGCCGCGGCCGTGCCACCGACCTTGCGGCTGCCGGTGCCGCCGATGCCGCTACCGCCCGCGCCGGGCGAACCGGAATGGGCGGCATACTCGTCCGAGCCCCCGCCGCCGCCGCCCGCGTAGAAAACGTTCTCGCCGGTGATGTCGTAGGAGAGACCCGCGCCGCCACCCGCGCCGCTGACATTCGTGCCGGTAGTGATGGCATTGTCGCCGCTACTGCCGCCGCCGCCGCCGCCGCCGCCGAACCAACAGTTGTCTTTGGCAGATCCCGAGCCTCCGTTGTTCCCTTGGCCGGATGTCCCCGCGCCGTATTGTGTTCCCGCCGCATTGGCCGCCGCGCCGCCGCCGCTGCCGCCATCCTGCCCTTTGCGCGGCCCCGAGACGTTTTGGCGATAGCCGTTGCCGCCCGCGCCGCCGCCGATCGCTCGGACGACTTCGGTGACGCCGTTCGAAATCGACGAACTGCCTCCCTGACTGCCAAACTCCATGATGTCATCTGACGCCGCACCGCCTTCGCCGACGGTGATCGTGTAGGCGTTGCCGCCCGTGACGGCAAGCGCATTGGAGTAGATCAAACCGCCCGCGCCGCCTCCGCCGCCGGCGTTGTAGCCGCCAGGGCCGCCGCCCGCCACGACGAGAGCGCGAACACTCGTCACGTAGGAGGGCGGCGTGAAGGTGTAGGTGTTCACGGTATCTCCGCTTTCATCGTCCGTCCCGACGCGGAAATAGTGGATCCAGTCGTCGCCCACGCGCGTCACGTCGCCGCCCGTGCCGCCCACGCCGACACCGCTCGTCGTGAAGGTGTCGCGGGTCTCGTAGGAAAGCGCCTCCACATCGTTCGAAATCATCAGCGCATAGGAATAGGCCGTCGCCGGTGTGAGCCCTTTCGCGAGACCGGAAAAAGCGCCAACCGTCAGATTGGTTGCAAACGCCGTCCACGTCGCGGGTTCGGTGTCGGCAGTCGGCCAGACCTTGGCATAGAAGGCGCATTTCGTCGCCTCCGACGCGCCGAGAGAGGTGAGTGTGCCGCCGAACTGGACGTGGCTGGCGCCGATGTCGGCGACGGTGAAGTTGACGACGGGGCGCTCGGTGATCGCATTGGTGACAACAATACTTTTCGTCAAGAAGGCGGCGTTCACGGTGTCGAAGTCGGCTTTGACACGCGCCGCCGTCGGGACGCTGTAGCAAAGTCGGACTTCATCCATCAATCCAAGGAACGGACGGGAGTCCGAGCCACTTCCGCCGCCGATATAGAGATGTTTGTCCGTATTGGCGGCAGGTCCTCTTACAAGATCCCCGCTACTCAACAGGACGCCGTTTTTATACAAGTATCCCTTGCCACCACTGCCTTCATCCGTATAGACGAAATCGATCTTGGCCCATGTTTTCAGGCCAAGGTTAAGATTGCCAAGATCGCGGTGTTTATCGCTGTCACTTCCGTCATTGTTTGATTGCGCCCAAAACGCTATATTCGATTCGGTGGTCTTTGCGCTAGTACGGGACTGAATACCCCAACCCTTATCAGCATCAGTGGACTTACGGGAAACATAATAGGGGTAGCGGTAAGTAACCTCGCCATAAATCCAGAACGAACCGGAGAAGTTCGCGACAAGGTTGTCCACCGCCTTGCGCTTGGACGAACCAGTCGCGCCGAGTATGACATCAATGCCGCCTTTTCCCTTGTTGTTGTTGTGGTTGACGTTGCCCATCCGGCGGACGCGGCCGAGCTTGCCGCTACAGTCCGATGCAGCGATGGTCGCGGGCTGCTGTCCGCCACCCGTCGAATCGCCCACCGTATAAATTGTCGAGCCGGTGAGTTGGTTAGTTGTTGAGTCGTAAACGCTGACGGAGGCGGTCTCGGTCCCGTAGTCTTCCCGGAAGTGCCAGACGCCGGCGTAGTTGGTCCAAACATTGTCCGAATTGAGCGCCTTGCCAGTCTTGGAGGAGCGATACCACATGACGAACTCGGTGCCGTTCGTCATCTCCGGGAGGTTCACCCAGATGAGCGATTCGCCCGACGGATCCCACGTGTCGATGTCGTAGGCCAGTCCGTTGCCTTCCGCATCGACAAAGCCGACATCGACGAGTTTCAAGGCATCGGGGTCGGTGGGGTTCACACTAGCGTTGTAGAAGTCGTTGTAGTCGAAGCCGGTGATTGCCGTCGACAGGCGCACAAGGACGGGGAAGTTTGTCTGGACTTCCGAACCGCCGTTGTAGCCGGCGACGGTGAACTTCACGCCGCGCGCGAACTCGGCAATGGACGGGTCGGGATGCGGCAAGGTCGAATCGGCCCATGTGGGCAACGTGAGGGATGCGAAGAGAAGCGAGGTGAGGGTGAAACGCATTGATTTCATTATTTTGTTTCCTTTTGCTTGCTGAAAGTGTTTTGACATGATTGCGGGGTTATTCTGTCTCGATCTTCAAGCGGTAGAAGCGGGCGGGGATGTTCTCCGTCGTGCCGGCGTCCTTGTCTTCAACAGGGAAGGATGGCGGCGAGATCTGCAAGTAGTCCGTGGAAGTCTCGAGCGCTTCGAGCGAATCGGCGTAGTAGAGACGCACATTGCCGTTGACCGTGCGCGACACTTCGGTGTTGTGGATCAAGAGCTCGCCGTCGATGATGACATTGCCGGTCGTCGGATCGAACGAGATCGACGGGATCTTCAGCTCGACCGCGGCATTTGTCGTCACGTTCGCATCGAGAACTTCGTTGTTGAGCAGGTAGCAGAGCTCAACCGCCGCAGCATTGCCTGTGAAGTTCGAGATAGAAGTACCGCCTCCCGCACTATTCGTGCTGATCCCGACATACCATTCCTCAACGGCGGCATTGTTGGTGATCACCGAGAGGACTTCATCCTTGGCCGTCGCGTCCTCCGGGAGCGGAATCTCCGGCTCGGGCTCGGCCACGGGCGAGGGCATCCACTGGGAATCCAGCACCACTTCTCCGCCCTGAGCACCACCTTCCTCGGCATCGCCGAGGAATTCGAGCGCGACGAACCAGCGGCCCGTCTTGTTGCAGGCATATATCCACTTGCCCTTTTCATCCTTTTCGTCAGTCTTGAACCACGTGCCCGAATCGACCACGGTATGCTGGATGCGCTTTCCGTTGTAGTCGCGGAGATCCACGTTGATGGCACCGTTCTTGAGCTTGAGCGTTTCCGTGGGATCGGGCCAGTATTCTGCACGGGTGAGTTTGATCGTTCCGCCAGCCGCAAGTACAGTCTCATTTGTGATTTCGGTGAGTTTTACCAGTTCCTGACTGGTCTTTTCGCTCCAGATCGAGAGACCGTTCAGGTCTACGGCCCTGTCGAGCTTGTTCGTGAGGGTGATGAACTCGTCGGCCGGATCGTTCACAGCCGCGTTCAGGATCTCCGCGATGCGGATGCCGTAGCGCTGGTCGTTCGGGATGTCCATCTCAAGCGCAACCTCCTCAAGAGCCGACCATTCGTCGTCCTTGAACAGACGCGCACGCACCGTGGCGCCACTGTCCGGGATGGAGAACGGCGCGGTGTACTCGATTCCCGAATCGGCCGGGTCTGTCCCGTCGATCGTGTAGTAGAGCGTGCCGTCGTCCTGTGCGTCGTTGTTATGGAGATAGACCTTCTCCTGGTAGGGAACCTCGCCGCCGTCGAAATACCTGTCGCCCGTCGCGTTCACCACGAACGGCGCGGCGACGGTCGGATACCAGCCCGCGGTCTGGTACTGGCTCTTCATGTTGGCAAGGCGGTTCGTGATGAACGTCGTCGACGTCTTGCAGGCGTTGAGCCAAGTGGAGCGAGTCTTGCTCTTGCCCCAGCGCGCGGCTTCGCAGACGATGGCGTCGTCGATCTCGGCCATGCGGCTCGTGTAGCGCTCGGTGGCCTTTTCGACGGTCATCGCGCCGCCCTCGCGCAGACACTCCTTGTAGAACAGGTCGGCGTACTGGCGCTTGTAGACCGGGTTCTGCATCAGCAGGTAGTGTAGCTCCGCCGGCGTGAAGTAGGGGATCGTGCGGAACTTCAGCGCGCCGAGACCAGTCGGATCCGGACTGCCGACGGTCGGGCTCGTCTGAGCCTCGGTGCCCCAGAGCGTCGGATTCTGGCTCGCGCCGGTGTTGCCGTTCTGGCCCATCGACATCTCCGCGTCGTGGCGCAGGAAGACGAACCCCTTCACGGCGCCAGCGTCGTCGCGGTTGCGAATCGCGTAGAAGTTGTTGGCGTGGCCCTTGTCGATGGAGCTGAACGGCGAGGTCGGTCCGTCCTGGTCCACGACGTAGTGCGACACGAGCATGTAAACCATCAAGCTCTTGGCGTTCAGCAGGACCGGGTAGGCCGGGTTGCGCGAGCCGTCGGGATTGAGGCCGAGAACCTTGTTGTAGTTGGCCTCGTGGCCCTCGCCGAAGCCCTCCTGGGTGGCGATGTGCCAGAGGTTGCTCCAGGCGTCCCACGTGCCCTCGTTGCACTCGATCGAGTAGGATAGGGTTTTGCCGTTGTTCACGTAGGTGGACGCCGTCTTGATGAGATCGTACTGCAGCGAGTCGCCGCCGAGGTAGGCCTCGCCCCAGTGCTCGTCGCCACGCTCCTGCGTCTGGTAGAGGCCCCAGTACTGGCCGTTGATGAACAGGTTGTAGTAGCGGCTCCTGGTGTATGGCTGCCCGAGGTCGCGCTGCGAGTCTCGCGAGAAGACCTCCGTGACGAATGTGTCGTTTCCGCTGTTCTCGTTCGCCCATGAGAGGTTCTGGGAGGTCCTGAGGTCGAGCTTGTCGTATTCGCCGATCTCCTCCTTCATCTTGCCTTCGCCGTTGGGCGAAAGCGGCTCGCCCACGAACATCTTCTGTGCGAGGCTGCTCTCGCCGTAGGAGCTGCGGAAGAAGAACCGGAGCGAGTGCTTGGGCTTGCCCGTGCTGCGGCTGTTGCCGCCACGGAGGCGAAGTCCGGCGGGCTGCGCGAAGTCCGCGCCGACGCCGGTCGGATCGAACCCTTCAAGCATGATCTGGCGCTCCCACTCCTCCCCTTCGCCGCGCGGGTTCACGTAGATGCCCGTCGTGCTGTTGAAGAGGTTGGAGGGATCGACGACGATCGAAAGCGTCGCGATCGTGTTCGTGAAGCCGCGCAGCAGGCGGTCGCGGTCGGCGCCGGTCACGATGCTCTGTTCCATGCCGTAGAGCATTTCCTGGTTGTTCACGGCGTTGTCGTTCGGGAAGCCGACGGCCGACGCGGGTGCGACGTTCGTGCGCGCCTGTGCGAGAACGTCGTCGAGGAAGATGTAGGTCGCGGACGTGTCGAACTGCAGAATCGAGTTCTCGACTGGGACTGCCGCGCGGATGACGGTCGTCTTGTCAATGTGGATCGCGCCTGTGTAGAGGGTCGAGGCCGTCGTGGGCGATGTGCCGTCGAGCGTGTAGTAGATCTGCGCGGTCGGATCGTCCGGGCAGGAGAGCTCCAGATCGAACGCCGCCGTCTTGTAGCCGTGCGGCTCGGAGAACGTCACCGCAGGCGTGAAGTCGCCGAAGCCCTCGGTCGCGTTGGCGGCGCCAGGCGTCGCCGTCTTCATGTAGACGAACGGTCCGTCGCCTGGGACGAGCCCCCCGCCGGACGAAACCGAGAGCGGGCCGTAGGAGTAGCCCTTGATCTGCTTCTTCGTCGAGAAGTCGACCTGCTGGATAACCTTCTTGCTCGGATCGGCGAGCTGGAGGAATTCGCCCGAGGAGGAGAGCTTGAGGACGGCGAAGGCCTCGTCCGCCGCGTACTCGGACGGGTCGACATGGATCTTATCGAGCCAGACGATCTTGTAGCCCTTGGCGGGGACTATGCAGGAGCCAAGGATCGTCGCCTTGTCCTCCTTGCCTGGCTTCGCGTTGTCGGAGAGATGCCAGCCAGTGAGGTCGATATCCACCGAGGCGTCGTTGTAGAGCTCGATCCAGTCCATCTCGGCGATGCCCTTCTCACTCGCGATGCCGCCCTTGTCCACGGACGGGTTCGACGCCATGATTTCGTTGATCCTGATCGCCTGCGCCGGCGTGATCGCGGTCGGGACCGACGCGGCGGGAAGCACAGTGTCGCCACTGATGTTCACGTTGACCGTTGCCGAACCGGCGAGGACATAACCTTCGGCTGCAGCGAAGGTGACGACGACGACGGAGCCGTCAAAGACAGAATAGACTCCTTCCGACGCAACAACTTCGACGCCGTTTGTCGTCACGGTCGCAGTGACATTTGCAGGAATCTCGCCGCCAATCGTAAAGTCAACTATCGCCGGCGGTGGGATTTCCTCCATGTCGGCCCGAAGCTCTGAAACGCTATAGCCCGAACCGACGAACTTGGCGCCATGAAGGGTGCTTTCCTCAGTAGCAATTTCAAACCATGTACCATCGGAGAGCGGGGTGCCGGCGACTTCGTATTGGGCATAGAGCCCGCCGCCATCGGTCTTGAGCAGGACACGGACGCTCGTTGCCGCATCAACGGCAGGCACAGCTCCGGTAAGGACGACCCAGATGTTGGTAGTACCGTCCGGATCCTTCGCACGCCCGCAAAAAACGGGGTTTTCCCCATCCAAGGCGACGGCAAGTCCGGCCTTTATTTCGCTGCCAAGGTCGGTCGGCAGCTGATCATACGGCACAAGCGTTCCCGCGGCAATCGCTATTGTCGTGGTGTAGGCGACATTCGACGTCGCGGCATCCGCAGTCGTTGCCGCGGCGAAGTCAAGCGCGTTAGTACCAGCGTTAACGACAAGAGCAGCGTGCTCGGTGTCGTACGTCGCGTTGGTCGTGCCTGACCACGTGCCCTGCGTGACTTCGTCTTTTACGACCACCTTGTCCGAGCCATCGCTCGGCCACGGAGACTGCTCTTGCGCATAACCGGCGATGCCTGCGTCAAACCAGGTCTGCTCCGCTCCGGCCGCATTGACATTGACATAAGAAACAAAACCGCCGAACACCGTCGACAGCACCACTAAAAATGATTCCCCCTTGTTCATAATGCCATTATTTTAGCATGCTTCGCCACAATCGTCAATAGCCCGACTGCGCGACTGCGCGGAACTTGAAGAACATCTGTGACGGCGCGGGGTTGAAGTCGAGGACACAGATGCCAGTTGCAGAATCGACGGGATACTCGGCAGCATTGTCCCAGTCCGTGAGGTCTTCGGTGGCCAGCACCTTCACCGTCGCGCCTTCGGTGTTCACTAAAGTCGGGAGTTTCACGTACGGCTTGCCGTCCGCATCGAACTTGATGTCAAGCAGCGGCTCGGCAAGGTCGGCGGGGCCGAGCGAGGGATTGATGTCGAAGACATACCGCACGCCGGCCGGAATGCCGTTCACCATGTCCTCCGGTTTCGGCATGTCTTCCGGTTTCGGTTCGTCGGTAATGCCAACGTCATTCAGCCAGAGCTCGTACGCGCTGAAGAGCGTCCGCAGGTACGGATACGTCTCTTCGTCGATCTTCCAGACGTCATCGAAGTCGAGGGCTGTGAAGGACTCTTTCCGTTGCATCTCCTCGTCGCCGAGCGGCGTGATGCCGGCGTAGTCGTCGGAGCCGCTACTCGTGCCGGCGGCCTTCAGGCCATTCTCGGTGTCTTCATAGTAGGAACCCGTGACGAGACCGGAACTGGTCTGGCCGACGAACGCGCCGCGATAGTGCCCACCATCGCTCGAGACGTAGCTGTAGCACCAGGAGGTGTCGATTCGGGCCGCCTTCGACACGCCGCCCGCGAAGCCGCCGACATTGTCGCCACCATTGCCGCCGTAGCCGTCGCTGCTGTCCACTGACGATTGGGCACTCGAGTCCGCAATGAAGCCGCCGCCGTGGTTGCCGACGAAGCCGCCCGTGTACGACTTGCCGGACTCGTTCGCCACATAGCTTTCCACGCAGCAGCGGAGAATGACGGGCGCGTCTGCGGTGTAACCGACGAAGCCGCCGGCGTTGACGCTGTTTGTATTCCAGACTTCTCCGACGAACCAGCAGCCGTCCACCAGCGACTTGGAGTCGATCTTGCCCGCGAGACCGCCAACGCCGACGTCCTCCAATCCGGAGTCGGCCGGACCGCCGGTGACATAACCATCCTTCACTTGCACGCCGTTCACGCGTCCGCCGTTGATCTTGCCGAAGAGCCCCGCATACTTGTCCGTGGTGTCGATGTAGAAGTTGCTGATCTTGTGGTTCTGTCCGTAGAACTCGCCCTTGAATGGGGTTCTGTAGTTGCCTATTGGCTCGATGGTCACGCCGTCGAAGTCGATGTCCGCCGTCAGCACATAGCTGCCCGAGGGGTTGTTCGTGACGGCGAGAAGTTCCTCTTGGGTAGAGATCGGAATCATCGCGCTGGACTTGGCGCGCTTCGGCGCTTCAGGCCAGCCAGTGGAGAGCGCCTTGATTTCCGCCTGCGTGAGCCTGCCGCCCGTGATGGCCGGATTGTTCCCGCAGAACGGACGCGGCCCGTTGGCGTAGGCCGAAACCGCGCAGTTGACATTCGTTCCTCTCACGTGGTGGCCGATGAACGACCCAATGTCGCCGCCCGTGCCCCACACGGCGCCGGAACACCAGCAGCCGCTGATCGTCGCGTCATCGTGGGCGAGCCGCCCGACGAAGCCGCCGTAGTAGCTGGCGGCGGAGCGCACGTCGCCGCGCGCCACGCAGTTGGAAATCACGGCCGGGGCATAGACGAAACCGATGAAGCCACCCGCCATGCCGGAACCGCTGACGAAGCCGTCCGCGCGGCAGCCGACGAGCCGATTGACCGCGCTGCCGCCGGCACATGCCCCGACCAGGCCTCCGGCGTAAGAGTTGGTCGCCGCGATCTCGACCGTCGCGATGCAGTTGCTGATGACCGTTCCGCCCGTGATGTATCCGACGAGACCGCCGACGTACTGCTTGCCCGCGACCATTCCCGAGACGGAGACGCTTTCGATCGTCGCATTGCTCACGCAGCCGAAGAGCCCGCGATAGTCGCTGCCCGACAGGCTGTTCGTGCAGGCGAGGTTGCGGATGGCGTAGCCGTTGCCGCAGAGCGTACCGGTGAACGGCGCGGAGACATTGCCGATGGGCGTCCAGTCCGCCCCGCCGAGATCGATATCCGCGCCAAGCGCGTAGGAGCCGCCAAGGTCATTCGCAATCGCCGCGAGCCCTTCGCGCGTGGTGATGAGAGTTGGCTCGTTGCTGATGACCGGTCCGGCGATGAAATTGTCGTCGCTGTAGGAGTAGGAGATTGTGCCGTGCACCTCGTCGTAAAGACCGGCGCGGCCACCCTTGATGCAGGGTAGGTAGTGGCGGATGAGGTCGAGTTCACCGCTCTCGAGGTTGTTCTTCCAGATCTTCATCTCGTAGAGCCGGCCCTGGCTGTGCCACTTGGGAACACTACTTAAGTTGCAGGCGAACACGAAAAGATTGAGATTGAGGTTGACGACACCGTTCGTCTTGAACGTCTCCAGGTCATCTCCGCTGAACGTCTCCACCCCGTTCTGGTAAAGTTGGAGCGAATCGGGGTCGGTCATGTCGGTGATGATTTCGCAGCGCTGCCCGCCGACGAACGGGACCGAAAAAGCAGGGTTCCTGCGCTGCTTGAGGCCGTAGCCGAAGTACGGCTTGCCGCCTCCGCCGTACAGGTGGCACATGAGGAAACGCGTGCGCTTGTCCGAGACGCTGTTGTCGATTGTGGCGTCGAGGAGCGACCAGTCATTGCTGCTTATGTCCCCGCTCGCCCACGCGAAGTCGATCTGCGCCTTGAGTCCTGTCTCGGCGTTGACGTCTGTATCGATGTACTGCGAACCCGTCGCCTCGATGTATTCGAGGAACGCGTCCGGCTCGGCGGTGTCGGTCTCGCCCCTCGCGCATGCCGCAAAACCGACCGCGGCTGCGGCGATTATCGCGGCAAATGTTTTGCGAAAGATTGGCATTTTCTTTGCGAATATCCCTTTTGGGTGCGATAGTATAGCAAAATTGACGGCGCATTTCTAATGCTGCCGGCACGTCAGGAGCACTAGTCACAGGGACGCAGAGAAATCGACACAAAAGAGCGGCTACGGCAAGAGAACAAGCGAACCGAACGAGGATGGCGTCCACGATTCAAGGCCGCGGCCCCATGCCGCCGCACCGCGCGCCGCGCCGGAATCGGTGTCGGTAAGCCTGAGCGAAAGACCGAGGCGCAGGCCGGGCTGCGGACGGATTCCTCCCGCGTCGCGCCACGGGATGCGGAACTCGTAGCAGGTGTCGCTGCCCTTGCGCACGACGGCAATCTCGTATACGGACGAGTCCTTCGCGAGCTGTCCGCTCGCGAGGCCCGCGGCGTGCGCCGCCGGACGGAAGACCGTGTGCTTGCCGGAGCCGCTCCCGGGGTTCGCGGCGGATATGTACCACTCGATTGCGGCGTTGTCGGCGCCAACGAGGCGGTTCGCGGGATGGAGCCCTATCTGCAGCGCGTCGCCCTTGAGCGTGTCAGCGCCCGTCTTGACGACATGAACGTCGTCGCGAACGCGTGCGGCGACATAGAGCGCCTCTTCGTCCCATGTGAGCTGCGCGACGCCGGAAAGGTTCTCGGGCGTCCACTTGTAGCCATCCTCGGACGTGATCTGGTTCGCGCAGAGAAGCGGAATCGGATCGGCAAAGTCCCAGTCGGAGAGATCGCCGTCCACGGCCTTCGGCTTCGCCGTGCGGTGCGCCTCGGTCGCCCAGTCGGACCCGTCGTAGAGCGTCAGGCGGATGTTGTCGTAGAGCGCGGATCCGTTTTCGCCGCTGGCGACGGGCTGGACCTGCGCCGCCACATGGTCAACCGAAGTGCCGAGGACCTTCACCATGAACTGCCACGCGCCGGCGGTGTCCCTCGGGGCGGCGAAGATGTCCGGCATGTAGTAGTCGGCCGATGGACCGTTGCGGCAGATGAGCGAGGCGTTCGAGCCCGCGTTCATCTTGTCCGTGCGCATCCACGCCGTGTAGAGGAGCTTGCGCCCGGGGGCTGGATTGTCGACACGCTGGAAAAGCTGCATCCAGCCCTTGCCGTGGTCGAGCGAAAGAGCGTTTCCGACCTCGCCCGGACGGGCGCCCGAGAGCTTCACCACCTTGCCGCCGCCGTTCCAGCCGTGCTTCGAGCCGCCGTTCGCCTCAAAGCCGCCGTTCGAGAGTAGGTTGCCAAGCGTCGCCGGATCGACGACGTCGACGGCAAAGTCGGTCTGCGCGATGACATTGCCCTTGGCGAGCTTCCAGCCGATGCGGGCCACGCCCTTCGCGGGGCCGGAGGGGAACGTCTCGGACGGAAGGTCGAGGATGAAGTGTGCGCTCTCGCCGGGCGCAAGGCTGAACGCCTTGCCCGACTTCCCGCCGGGAACGACCGCGACACCGACTACCCCCTCGACGGGCGTGCGCAGCGGATTGCGCACCGAGACGCGCAACTGCGGCGCAGCGCCCTTCACGAAGCTGACGGAGTGCTTGGGCGTGAGCGGCCCCTGGCCTTCGATCGTAAGCGCACAGCGGACGGCGAGGGGATTGAGCGGCAGCCCCTCGTAGATCAACGGCATCGGGCCGGCCTTTATGGAAATGGCGTCGCCCTTGGCGGCAATGGTACGCGTGTTGCCCTGATGGTCGGTACTCACGACGGTGGAGCCGGGAGTCGCGGGAATCTGCACCTCGACAGGAGCGGACATCTCGTCGCCATTCGCGGAACCGACTACGGCGAGCGCGGTACCGTCCTTCCGCTCGAACACGACGACGCGCGCGCCAGGTTCGGCGTAGTAGACGCCGACAGGGCGGGCATTGCCGAGCTTCGCCGACAGGACGGCAAGCGTGGCGGCGACAGGGCGCGGCGTGTAGTCGTCGAGAAGGTACTTCCAGTTGCCGGCGGGGTTCGCCTCGCCGCCGAAGTAGATTATGCCCTTCACGCCTGCGGCGAGCTGGGCGGGCCACGAGCGGAGAACGAAGCGCGACTGCAAGACGCTGCGCTCGAGCGCCTCGCGGCCGTCCATGCCCCACACGGAGATGCCCGCCGCGCTCTCGTCGTTCCAGACGAGATCAATGCCGCCCGCCTTGGCGTCGGCGATTGCCTCGGACGCGCTTTCGTATTCGCCGTAGTGGATCGGGAGTATGTCGATGCTCTTGCCGACACCAGCGCCGAGCACGTCGAGGCGGAAGTTGCGCGGCCAGAGTCCGCCCGCAAGCATCGAGTGCGCCTTCGGATTCACCTTGCGGAGCTCCTCAGCGCCGATTTCGCAGAAGCGCTTGTAGTCGGCAGTCGGGTTGGAGCTCTTGTTTCCGGGGGTGATCTCGTTGAGCCACTCGATGCCGAAGACGCGCTTGCCGAACTTCTGCGATATCGCGCGGATCGACTCGCGCCATCCCGCGTCGTCGAACGGGTACGGCTCGAATCCGGGCGAGTGGACATGGGGCGGCAGCACCCACTCGGGCGCACCGATGAGCATAAGCCACGGCTTGATGCCGTGCCTCTCCTGGCGGTCCATCTGCGCGGAGAGTCCGTCGAACCTGTATTCGCCACGCCTCGGGACGAGCCCGCCCCAGCCGATGAACATGCGGTTCACGGAGAAGCCGAGCTTCGCTGCCGTCTCGCATTCGAGGTCGGTATGGAGGTCCGTCGCGCCGAACGGCGCGCGCCTTCCGCCGAGCGCCTTGTCTACGTCGGGAATGACGCCGAAGAACGCGTCGACCAACTTGTCACCCGAGCGCCCTTCCGCGAGGAAGCAGCCGAGCCGCTTGCCGATGGCGCTTGAGAGATCGACCTTGGCCGTCTTGCCGGGATCGGGCATCGTAGCCGAGACAGAGCCGACTTCCTCGAGCTTGCCGACATCGTCGAGGGCGAATATCTTGATGGCGACGGGAGAGCCGGCCTTCGCGTCTGCGCCGGCGATGAGGTCGACGACTGGCTTCTCGCGGCCCGCGACGAAGAGACCGCCGGCCGTAGGAGCGATGATGTCGAGCCCGTTGATCGGGCGGACCATCTTCGGAGCCCCGCACGTCTTCGTCCACGGGAAGTCCTTGTCGTCGCCGCCGCGGAAGCGGACGTGGAAGAAGAGCGAGTTGTAGCGGAAGAACTTCTTGATCTTCTGCGTGACGCGGACCGTGCCCTTGCCGGGCTTCACCTCGCGGAAAACCCAGCCCGCCCCCGGATAGTTGACATGGTGGCTGCTCTTTTCATGGACGCCGTCGGGGTTGTCGATCCACGGGCCGCAACCGAAGACGACGACGTGGCATTTGTTGTTCCAGTATTCGGAAGGGTCGAGGTAGTAGTCTGCCACGACGTCGAACGACTCGCCCTCGCGGATCTCCTTCACCGGCTCGTCCGTTCCGGGCTTGAAGCATCCGCGCGGGACAATCCAGCTCTTCTTGTAGGTGATTCCGGCGGGCGGTTTCGCGCGCGCGGCCTTCGCCTCCGCCTCAGCCTTCCGCTTCGCGGCCTCCGCGCCGGACATCGCCCATGAGATCTTTCCGCAGAACATCCTGTGCGTCGCCTTGTCCCAGTCGCCGTTCGGCGCGATGAAGGCGAGCGGGCCGAAGTGCCCGACCTTGTCGCTCCCCTTCGCGGTGAAGGCGAACACCTTCGTCTCGCCCTTCTTCATCGTCTGCGGCGGACGCCACTCGCCGGTGCCCATCCAGCCGCCGTCGGTCTTGAACGTGTGCATCGCGACGGTCACGTTCTCGCTGGGTCCGAGGTCCTTCTTGAGCGTGACCTTCACCTGAAAGCCGGAATCGGGAACGACTGTGTCCGGCGTCTCGACCTTGAGCCAGTCGTCTTCGTGAACTGCAGCATGAAGTGCAAGCGCCGTGCCTGCGACAATCAATGCGGAAAACAGTTTCTTCATTGTTTTTTCCTTTGTTTGTTTTAAGCCGTGTAGAACATGTAGATCGTGTAGATTGTTTAATTCTTTTTTCAACGCAGAGGCGCAGAGACGCAGAGTTCGCAGAGAGTTATCCACCCCTGTTAGGCAATTGACAGGCGTGATTGTACCAAAAGCGCCGCGAAGCGGCAATACACGGAAGTGTAGCGCCGCTCCGGGGGCATTACCGGATCAATACCGTAAACGCCGACGACTGCGATTCGTAGCAGCCGATGTCGATTTTGCTGCCATTAAGACGCTTTTTGCCCGCAAGGTCGACGGACGCCATGCCTTCGTAGTTCGCGCCCTTCCCGACAAGCGGGCCCCTCGTCTTCGGCGTGTAGTCGCCGTTCGCATAGTCCTTGAAGAACGACGCTGCCGTGCCGGTAACGGTGCCTTCGTGGTAGTTGAGTCCGGAGATATCAGCATCAGTGGCACCATTGAGAAATTTCGCCGGATATCCCCAGAGCGGGCGGCACAGCGCACCGTCGATTTGGTTCGTCACGCCAGCGACAACGACATTCTGAACCGTCACATTCGCCGAACCGACGTACAGCGGTGCGAACACCGCGCAATAGCTGTTCGTCGTGCCGAGTCCAGAATCCACGATCGTACAGTTTCGCATGACGGAGGAACCGTCGAGTCTGGCGAGGGACAGGGCCTTGGATTTGTTTTGGGTGTTGTCGACGAGCAGGCAGTTTTCCGCGGACGCCGTTCCCTTAAGCCAAAGGACGGCGGGCCGATAGTCCTGGTTGCCGTCTGACGACTCGCCGCTGCCGACGGTGCACTTCCTGAATACGGTGTGTGTGACGCGCCCGGCATCCAGCAGTCCGCCGCCGCAGGACGCGCCGTTGCCCGCCGTCTGGCCGGCCTCGACCACGCAGTTCGAGACCATTCCTCCGTTTGACTGAATGTAGAAGCTTGATCCTCCCCCACCCCAGGAGGAGCCATTCTGCATCGTCAGGTTCGCGACGAATGCATCGGCGTGGTTCAAGGTGAAAACGCGCTGATTGCCGTTCAGATACCCGGCGCCGGATTTGTTGGAAACGATCGTGCGAGACGGATCGGAATCGTCACCAAGGACCAGAATCGGTTGGTTCAGCGGGATGGGGGCCGTGATCGGGTACAGCCCCGGCGCGACATGGACCGTGCAGGGAAGCGTCTGCGCGATTGCGGCAAGCGACTCGATTGCGGAACCGATAGTCTTCTTCGGCAGCTCGGGCGTGCCGCCGTGGTTCTCGTCGCTGCCTGTCGTCGCGACATAACGAACCCAAGGATCGAATGTCGCGTTGACGATCATAATTGAGCCGGACGAGGATGTTCCGATGGACGCGCCGGAAACGGAGAGCGTGAGCGCAGCATCGGCGTCGACTTCCATTGTGTAGATGGGCGTGACCGACACGTCGACGTATGCCGCGCCGGCGGGGATCGTGAGCGCGGCCACTGTCGGTTCGACGATTGCCGCGAGACCGGGGCCGGAGAACGCGACATCGAACGTCAGCGCCGGGAGGCCCGTCGCATCGGCGTCCGCGCGGGAGACGCGGAAGATGCCGGGCGTCAGTGTGCCTTCGTCTGCGTCGGACTGCTTGACGACTGTCAGCGAACCGGAATGAAATGCCGTCGGGCAGGTGCCAGAAGCGGACGCCCCATTCGCCGCCGTCGCGTGGACGGAAGCGACATGGGTTCCGTCGGCGAGGCCGGAGATCAAGGCAGAGTAGGTCGCCGGAAGCGACGCGTCCGCGGTCGTCATCGGATAGTCTGCGCCGGCGACCGAGCAGACGATTGCGGCGGGGACGTTCTCTGTGACCTCTACCGAGACGGTGAACGACCCGTCCGCGTTGCGCGCAACGGACGGGATGCCGAGGACCGGCACGGTCTTGTCGGACGAGGCGACGGGGGAGAAGGCGAGCGCGCCGTCGATCCCCATCGCATGGTATTCTGCCGCGATTTCGTTCGCGGAACGGATGCCGGCGCTGAGGCGCATTTCGTCGAGGTATCCCTTGAACGCCTGATTCCACTGGTTGTTGCCAAGGAACATTTCCGAGGCGCTCGTCGTGTCTTTGATGCTTTTGGCAGCTTGCGTTTTCACAAGCTGGCCATTAACGTAGAAGTTGAGGCCGTTGTTCGGCGTGTTCATTTTAAAAGTGACGGCGAAGTGCCACCACTCACCCACGGCGGGAAGGACGCCGCTCGCCAGTGACATCTCATGATTTTCAACGGCGGGCGTTGTCACGATGACATGCGTGGCGTCCTTGATGCGGACGGAGATGAAATCCTTTTTGCCGAACATCGCCGCACCATCGCCCATGCTGCCGTATTGCGTAGGCCGGCACCATCCTTCGACCGTGAAGCCGTCCGTAAGTTCGGAGTTGGGTATGACATTCCCGCAGGAGATGCCGTCTCCTTCGCTTGTTCGCGGGACGTTCATGGCGGAGCCAATCTTGCCGGCCACGACGGACAGGTTGGCGGTCTTGTGCGTTCCATTGAAACCGTTCGCGGTGGAGTCGTCTGGGTCCACAGAATCCATGTGCCAGACGCCTTTGTATCCCGCCCAGATATTCGTGGACGGAATCGGAGTGTTGGCGAAGGGAGTGCCGTAGCGGACCGTGAACGTCGAGCCGTCCCGGTAGTCGGGCAGGAGGACCCAGACCAGCGACTCGCCGTCCGTTTTCCACGTATCAATCTCGTAGGGGAGCAGATGTCCGTCCTCGTCGAGAACCTCGAAGCGTGACTCCGTGACGTCGACATAGCGAAATCCGCTGATCGCACTTTCGGAAATCCGCAGAAGGACAGGAACGTTCTCGACCGGCTCGCCGTCCCAGTCAACGGTCGCAGTGAAGGACTTGTACGTGCCGGCCGGTTCGAGCGCCCTCGTTACGAACGACTGCTGCGAACTCGTAGCTTCCTTGGTCGAGGCGCCCTGCGTTGCCGTGGCGGAAGCGTACCAGAGATATCGGGCGTTCCCCGTCAGGCCGGACACCGTGCCTGACAGTGTAGACGTTTCGTTCGTCGCACCAAGGGAAAGTTCCGTCCAGTTCTCGCCGTCAGTGCCATAGAAAACCGAAACGGACGTCGGCACTTCGCCGCCGAAGGCAGAACGGTCGAGCGCAACGGAAAACGTCGCAACGCCGTTCTCGTCCGATGCCGAGAGCGCGCCAAACCGCGGCAGATCCAAATCGTTCAACTCGGCCGACGAGAGCGAGACAAACGACGCCGGGTCGGTTACCGAGTCGTATTCCGCCTTGATCCAGTCGGCGGAGGCGATGCCGTCAAAGAGGCGGATTTCATCCATGTCTCCGACGTAGGAATCGTTCGATCCCGCGTCGGCGTAGGAGCCGACCGTCCAGTACGTCGCGCCGCCGTCCGTCGGCGCCCGCGCATCGTCTTTCGAGAAGATGTTTTCGCCGTCGAAGTAGGTCCGGAGCGAGCCGGCCGCGCCCGACGTGTCGTAGGAGAAGGCGACGTGCGCCCACTGGTCCTTCACGAGCTTGCCCTTCCCGCTCGCGCCCTGATGCCCATTGACTGCAACGGACATGTAGGACCCGCTCTCGCAAACGAGCAGGAATCCGGTGCCGCTCCAGCCACTCTTGCTCGCGCTCATGCAGGACGTCCCGGTGGCGCCCGCGTTGTACCACGTCGTCAGCGTGAACTTTTTCGTGTTCGACAACTTGCCGTTCGTGACGGGGTTGGGAATGTTGACGCCTTTCGAGTTCCTCTCGGCCTTGTGGAGACCTCCGGCAACGATGCCGGAACCAGATGTCGCCTCAACGCCGCCGCCGTTCGCGACGGCGAGGGCGCTCGGAGAGGAATCGGAGATGCCGCTCCCGCCGTGGACCACCACCGCATAGTGCGTCCAGACCTCCTTCGGATCGACGGCGGGCAGAGCGGTCGGGTCGGCGCCGTAGTAGAGCGAAAGCGCGGTTGTCGTGCTGGAAAGAACAGGCACCTGCACCCAGATGAAGGAGTCTCCGGATCGATTCCACGACTCGATCTCGTGCGGAACGAGAGCGCCGTTCGCGTCCGAGAAGCGCAAATCGGATCCGTCCTCCGCGCAGTCGCTGTAGTCAAAGCCAGTTGGTGAACCTGGCGAGAGCTTCACGAGAACGGGGAAGCACGCCAGATCGGACGTGCCGGCGTATCCGGACACCGTGATCGGGATGAGCTTCCCGAACAGCGAGACATCCAGGCTGCAGTCGATGAACACTGCAGTAAGGGTAAGTGGCTCAGCAACGGACGGTATGACTACCGACGGCGACAGGCGGTCGCTCAAGGGGGTGCTGCATTCCCAGTGGTGGAAGCGGTGTCCCGCGGCAGGCGTCGCCGTTGCGGCAAAAGAGCCGCCCGCCTCGGCCCAGCCACCGGACGACACCGTTCCGCCGCCGCCGGAGACGACTTCGACGTAGTTCGAACTCGCCCAGCGCCAGACAAGGTGGGCTCCCGTCGTCCCGTGCGTGTAGGTGAAGGACGTCGCCGCACTTTCCTCCACGAGCGTCTCGGTACCGTCCGCCGCAACCGAATACAGGCCATAGCCGACGGGGACAATCTTCACGGTCGCCGATTCGGAGCTGGTAGCCGAGCAAGCGATGACGTCCGCCTGCGACAGTCCGTTCGTGATGCCATAGCGGGGAACGACGGTCCCAAGGTTGCCCGGCGAGCCCGAGACCTTCAGTGCGTCCGTCAGCGAGACGAGCCTGTACTCCTGCGCAATCGCCTTGATTTGCACGGACGTGAGCGCGACATCGTGGATGCGCAGGTCGTCGATAAGGCCACCACCCTTCTCCTCTCCGCTTGCCTTGCCTACGCCGAGATGTCCGCCGAACTGCATCTGGATCACCTTGCCCGACGCGCTCCACGGTGTGAAGTCCGTCGAGGAACCGACGAGCTGTCCGTCCACGTAAAGCTCCGTGCCCGTCGACGAACCAACGATGGAAACGAGGTGATAGGTTGAATCCCCTCCTGCCAATGTCGTTGTAAGCGTATGGGACGAGGCTTTCTGCTGCTCGCCCCAGCCGACGACAAGCGACCCCGCTTCCGTGCCTCGGCGGATGATCAGGTCGCCTGCGGTCGTGCGGACGTTCAGCGTGATGCCGTTCGTCTTCGTGCCGAGGGTCATCACAAGGGAGAGGGTGAAAGGATTCCCCGCCGTCGAGAGCGAGCCGGCGCCCGAATACGCCGTGAACCTGGACGTGTCGAAGGCGTACGTGCCGCCGATCGCACCCGCCGAATACTTTTTGGTTCCCTCGTGAGTGAACGAGATGGACGCCGAACCCTTGTTCGCCGCAGTGAGACCATCCGCCGCTGGCTGGGTCTCGAAGTCCCACCAGATCGTCGGCACAAGGCCGGTGACGTCCGCATCCGCGGCACGCGCGGCGGGAATCGAGCAGAGCGCAACAGTAGCACATACGACAGCGACCAGCATTTGTTTTTTCATACAGCCCCCAAGTCATTTGTCGCAGCGATTCTACCAAAAGCGGCATAAGGCGACAATACACGAAAGTGTAGTCGACCCGAATGCTACGGCTCGAGATAGGCCTTGAACGCGAGCGCGATGTCGCGGCCGAAGAGTCGGAACGCGGGCGGAGTGAGCGTCATGCGACGCGCGTTGGCGAAAGGCACCTCGAAGCAGATGACGAGCGGCGCGTCCGGCCAGGTGCGTATCGCCCACTGCGTGAGCGTCGAGCCCGCCTTGTAGTTCGCACCGCTGTTCCATCCGCGCCCTTCGGCGTAGTAATCGGACGCGAGAAAGCCGGATCCCGACTCCTGGACGCGCTCGAGAATCTCGCACATCCTCTGCTGCCTCGCCTCGACTTGCTTGATGCCGACGGCGTAGATATACTCGTTGGAATCGTCCTTCTTGAACCAGCTGCCGCGGAGCCACGGGCAGTGCAGGTCCATCACGACGGACGGCGCCCCGCTCTCCTTCGCCCACTTCTCCAGCGTCTCGCGGATTGCC
>CACYNF010000032.1 GCA_902775595.1 uncultured bacterium
GTCGTCGAAAGCGACGAATGGCCAAGCATCTCCTGCACGCTCCTCAGGTCCGCGCCAGCGTCGAGGAGATGCGTGGCGAAGCTGTGGCGGAGCTTGTGCGGCGTGAGGTCCGCCGGGAGCCCGGCCTCCGCGAGATACCTTTTCATGCGCCGCTCCACCAGGCGCGACGACACCGGCCTCCCACCGCCGGAGACGAACACAGCCGCGCCGTCGGCCGCGGCGGATGCGCCGCGCAGCCGCCCGAGGGCGTCGAGCGCCTTGGGCCCGAGGATCACAAGCCTGTCCTTCGACCCCTTGCCGGTGACGATCGCCGTGCCGCGGCCGAAGTCTATGTCGCTCCACCTCAGCGGCGTCACCTCCCCTATGCGGCATCCGGTCGAGTAGAGCGTCTCGAAGAGCGCCGAGTCGCGCAGGAACTCGCGCTCCCCGAGACGGCCCGCGGCGAAGTCCTTCCCCGGCTGGGAGAGGAACGATTCGACGTCGCCGACCGAGAGAACTTTTGGGAGCGCCTTCGCCTTGCGCGGCCCGCGGAGCGACGAGAACGGATTGTCCGCGACCGTCCCCTCGCGCTGCAGATGCCGGTAGAACGCGCGCAGCGCCGCGAGCTTGCGGCGCACCGTCGTCGCGCGTGCGCCGACGGTGCCGAACTCCGCGAGAAAAGCGCGCGCAGCGGCGTCGCCCGCCTCTCCCCACGCGAAAGGCGGGGCGGCGTCGGCGCCCCACACGAACGCGGCGAACTGCGCGATGTCGGAAAAATACCCCTCCCACGTGTTGCGCGAGAGTCCCCTCTCCGCCTCGAGGTTCGCCTCGAAGCGCCGCACGCATGGGTCCTGCGCCGTGCGCGGGTTAGTCGGAGGGGCCATCTATGACCTTGGCCTTCTTGTCGCGGCTTGAAGGTATGTCGTCGAGCCCGAGCGGTCCCGCGACCTCGTCATAGCCCGGAATCTTGTCCTTGTAGGCGACTATGACGCGCCTGAGCGCCATCACCTGCCTCGGCGAAAGAGAGCGGCGGCGCTCGAACTGGTCGATAAGCGACTGGACGAACGCCTTGTCGTCGTATGTCTTGCGCCCCTTCTTCGACGACGGCCTCCACTCGGTCACCTTGCCGACAAGCTCGATCAGCTTCGGCACGACCGATTCGCCGTCGCGCTGTATCGGCGTGAATCCGCCCTCCACGTATTCGGAGAGCTTCGCGCGGATCTCGTCGCAGTCTTCGAGCCCGGCGGCGTTCTCGCCCACGGACTTGACGAGGATGGAGAACTGCTTCTGCGAGAGGCCGCGCCCGCGCTCGGTCTGGTCGCGGAGGCTCTTGAGGAACGGATTCCGCATGAGCCCGGTGATCCTGTCGGCCGTGTCGAAGCACCACTTCACGAGCGCCGGATCGACGGTCTCGGCCTTCTGCGCCTGCGACCCCGCGATCCCGTGCTCCTTAAGCGTGTCCTCGCAGCCCGGAATCTGCGCCGCGTACATGAGCGCCATGCGGACAAGATACTCCAGCTGGCGCGTGGACATGGGCTTGCCAGAATCGAACTGCGCGCGGACAGATTCGACGAAGGCCTTGTCGTCGTATGTCCGCTTCCCGACGGTCTTCGGCTGCTTCCACTCGCGGACCTGGCCGAGAAGAGAGAACACTATCTCGAACTTCTCCCTGTCGGGCGCGGGTTCCCTGCAGCTTTCGAGGGACTTCAGGAACTTCGCGTAGAACGCGCTCAGCATCGCGTCCATCGGCTCGCCGTCCGACTCGACCTTGTCGAGCTCCGCCTCCATCTTCGCCGTGTAGCCGACGCTGAAGAGCGAGTCGAGCTTCTTGACGAGCCAGTCGCACACGAGAATGCCGCGCTCGAGCGGGACGAGCTTCCTCTTCTCGGTCTTCGCGTATTCGCGCGCCTTCAGGGTCTCGATCGTCGCCGCGTACGTGGAGGGGCGCCCGACGCCGTTCTCCTCGAGCGCCTTGATGAGCGACGCCTCGGAGTAGTGCGCCGGGCCCTTCGTCTGCTTCTCGTCGGCGAGCCAGCGCACGGCGTCGAGCATCTCGCCCTTGGCGAGCCGCGGGAGCGCCGCCACTTCGTCCGAGTCCTCGTCGTCCTCCTCGCCGTCCGCGCGCTTCTTCCTGAGCGACAGGTTCATCACCTTGAGAAAGCCCTCGAAGTCCACCTCTGTCGCGCTTGCCGTGAAAAGGTATTCGTGCGCGAGCGCGGGCTTTCTCGCCGCGAGCGAGACTGTGCGCACCGTCGTCTTCGCATCTGCCATCTGGCTCGCCAGGAAGCGCTTCCAGACGAGATCGTAGAGCTTCAGCTCGGCGGCGTCCATGCCGGCTTCGGCGGCGCGGTCGGGCGTCAGGAACACGTCGGTGGGGCGTATCGCCTCGTGCGCGCCCTGGGCGTCGGCCTTGGACTTGAAGAAATTCGGCTTCTCGGGGCAGAACTCCGCGCCGAAGCTCTGCGTCACGAAGTCCCTGGCCGCGGCACGGGCCTGCTCGGAGATGTTGACGGAGTCCGTTCGCATGTAGGTTATGCGCCCCTGCTCGTAGAGAGACTGCGCGAGCTTCATCGTCTTGCCGGGCGAGAAGGAGAGGACGCTCGACGCCGCCTGCTGCAGCGTCGAAGTCGTGAACGGCGGAAGCGCGTGCCTTGTCTTGGGCTGCTCCTTCAGGTCGACGACCTCGAGCTCCGCGTCCGCGAGGTCGAGAAGCGTCGTGTCGGCGGTCTGGCGGTCGCGCACGTTCGGCTTCTCGCCGTCGAGGCGGGCAAGCCGCGCGGCGAACTTTGCGCCGCCTGCGCCGCGCTTCTTCGCCTCGACGCCCATGAGGAAGTAGGTCTCGGGCTTGAAGGCCTCTATCTCGCGCTGGCGCTCGACGAGAAGCCGCAGAGCGACCGACTGGACGCGCCCGGCGGAGAGCGAGCGGTTGTTGGCGCACGCGATGTTCTTCCAGAGGAGCGGCGACACCTTGTAGCCGACCAGCCGGTCGAGGATCCTGCGCGCCTGCTGCGCGTCGACGAGCGGCATGTCGATGTCACGCGGCGACGCGACGGCCTTCAGCACCGCGCTCTTAGTGATTTCGTTGTATGTGACGCGGCGAAACGGCTTATTGCCGGCGACGGACCCAAGCACTTCCCTGAGGTGCCACGCGATCGCCTCCCCCTCGCGGTCTGGATCGCTCGCGAGATAGACCTCGTCTGCGGACTTCACGGCGGACTTGAGCTCAGAGACGACCTTCTCCTTGCCTTCGGAGATCTCGTATTTCGGGACGAACGTCCAGCTCTCTTCGCCTGTCTTCTCGATCTTTATCGCTCCGTTCTCCTTCGGCAGATCTCGTATGTGGCCGACGGAGCTCCTGACCGTGAACTCCGGCCCGAGGTACTTCCCTATCGTCTTCGCCTTCGCAGGAGACTCTACTATCAGCAGCTTTTTTCCCATTGCGTCTTGTTCTTCCTTTTGCACTTTACGCTATCCATATTACAAAAGGCGCGGCACGTTTGTCAATAGCGTTGTGACGAATCATGGCCGGCGGCGCCACCAGGAGAGGTACTCGACATTGCCCATCTCGCGTCCCCTTATGGGGGACTCCGCAAGGCCGAGAAGCTCAAGCCCGAGCTCGTCGGACGCAAAGCGCACGATCCCGTCGCGCGCCGCGAGGCGAAGCGATTCGTCGCGCACAAGGCCGCCTGGGGCGTTGCCCTTGCCGACCTCAAACTGCGGCTTGATGAGCGCGACGATCTCGCCGCCGCCGCGCAGAACGCCGCAGATCGGCGGAAGTATGAGCCGGAGGGAGATGAACGACACGTCCGTAACCGCGAGCGCGGGAATGTCGGGCAGGTCCTCCGGCTTCATGAACCGCGCGTTGTAGTTCTCCCTCGCCCAAACGCGCGGGTCGGTGCGGATCTTGTACGCGAGCTGGTTGGTGCCGACGTCGACCGCCATCACCTTCTCGGCGCCGTGCTGAAGAAGGCAGTCCGTGAAGCCGCCGGTGGAAGACCCGACGTCGAGGCATATCTTCCCCTCGGCGCTCAAAACCAAGGCTTGTTTCACTGGTAGGGACGCCTCTCCGAGGCGTCCGTGGGCGTCTCGGAGAGACGCCCCTACCACCGTTCCCCACAACTCGAACGCTCCCTCGAGCTTCTCGCCTCCGCGCGAGACGAAGCGCTGCGGCGCCTGGACCTCGACGGGAACTCCGTCGTCGACAAGACGCGATGGCTTGCGTTCCGTCTGCCCTGCGACGCGGACCTTGCCCTCCATGACGAGGGCCTGCGCCCGCGTGCGGCTCTCAGCGAGGGCGCGCTCAACGAGAATCATGTCGAGACGGCGCTTCACGGCGGCGGGCGGCTACTTGATGAAGTTGAGCTTTCTTATCTCGCTGTGCGGGAACGTGCGGTTGATGCCGAGGGACACCTCGACCTCGACGCCGCTCGCGGTGTTCGAGATGAGGACGCCGCGGTGCACGCCGCTGTCGGTTGTGATCTCGACGTTCGGCGTGAACACGCGCTTCAGCCTGACGTTCACCGACTGGGTCTTGCGGTTCTCAACGACCGGATGCTTCGTCGCGTCCGCATACCCCTCGCACCTCAGGACGAGCACATGCTCGCCCTCGCGCACGTTCTCTATCGCGAGCACGTCGCTCGCCTCGACGTCGTCGCCCTTCGACTTGGTAGTGCCGACACGGCTGCCGTCGAGAAGCACGTCGACGCCGGAGGGTATCGTTCTCACCTCGATGCGCCCCATGACGTTGTCGAGGCGGAACTCCTCCACTACCGCGCCGCCGTTGCCGAGCGTGACCGTCTTCGTGGCGGTGGCGTAGCCCTCCTTCTCGACGCGGATCGTGTAGCTGCCGGGGTTAAGGCCGGTGAGCGACACGGGGCCCTTGCCCTCGGGCCTGTCGTTGACGTAGAACCGCGCCCCGTCGGGAACGGAAGTGAGGGACATCGTGCCGGGGAGCCCGTTGAGCTTCACGAAAAGCGTCTGGCTCTCGCCCGCGACGATCGAGAGCTCGCGCGCCTCGTCTCCGAAGCCGGTCTTCCTGAGCGACACCGTGGCGCGGCCCTTTGGAACGCCCTCGACCTTCACGGGCGTCCGTCCGCGCGGCTGGCCGTTGACGGTCACCTCGGCCCCCGCGGGCTCGCTCGTCACCTCGATCACGCCTGAGTCTATGACAAGCGCCTCCTTCTTGACGAGAGGCGCGCTCCCGCTGAACGCGACCTCCACTGTGCGCGGCTGGTAGCCGGGCTTCTGCAGGAGAAGACGGTAGGTGTCCTTCGCGTTGAGGGAGGCAATGAGGCGCGGAGTCCTGCCCAGGGACATCCCGTCAAGGGATATGTCGCACCCCTCGGGCTCCGTGACGAGCAGGAGAAGACCCTTGAGCGGGCGGAGCACCGCGTTCTTGCTGACCGCGCCGCCCTCGCGGAGGAACATGAACTCGTCGACGGAATCGTAGTTCGCCATCTCGAAGCGGACATGGCGCCGCCCCGGGGCGAGATCGTAGAGCGTGAGCGGCGTCACACCGCGCGTCATGCCGTCCACAACGACCGTGGCGCCCTCGGGCTGGCTCGTGAAGTCGCATCGTATCGCCCTGGACTCCTCGGCAAACGCGGCGAGCGCGGCGAGCGCGACCGAAAGAATGATTCCCCTCATTTTCCACCCCTCGCCTTCTTCATGCGGTTTTCGACGTCCACAAGCCGCGCGTTGGCCTCGGCGTGGCGCGGATCGTCCCTCTCGGGCACGAGTTCGCAGAGTATCTTGAGCTCGGTCTGGGCCTGCTCCCAGTCTCCGAGGTTGATCGCCTTGTCTGCAAGGAACCTCTGGTCTTCGTAGCGCTGCTTGAGCTCGGCCTCAGAGCGGGACATCCTCTCCTTGACCACGGCATAGCTCCCGGGCTTGGGATTGACCGTGTCAAGGTAGAAGAGCGCATCCCTGTAGGCCTTGACGGAAGCGCTCAAGTTGCCGTACTCGACGTCGCGGTCGTCCCACTTGGCGTCGCCGATCTTCGCGCTCTCCTCGCTGAGCTCGATGAGCTTCTCCTTGGAATACTGTATCGCCCAGATGCCGAGCTCGTTCCTGGAGAACGCCTCGAGCGACTCGCGCACCTCGCGGAAGGCATCCGGCTCCTGTGTGTTCTCAACGAGGATGTCCTTCACGCTGTTCCAGCGGACGACGCGTATCCTGAAGCGCCTGAGCGCGTTGTCGTCCTCGACGCTGGAGCCGACGTATTCGTCGTCGAGCGCCGCGAAGTCGGGCTTCTCGAGCACTTCGAGGATTCTCTTCCTGGCCTTCTCTGAAAGCTTCGTCCGCTTGTCGACATGTCGGTTCTCGCCGGGAACGTCGTCGAAGGCGACATGCAGCACGCCGGACGCGTCGACGTCCATCCTGTAGCTGAAGACGCGCGAAGCGTCCGCCTCTATCTTCTCGTAGCGGAGCGAGACGAGCTTCTGCTCGGGCTTCTCCTCGACTACCGGCGCAACTGGCTTCTCGGACTCGCGCGGCATGCAGAGGACGACGGCTATGGCCGCAGCGACCATGAGCGCGGCCACAATCCACAGGACATTTGCCAGCATAGCCCTCTGGCGGACGGACGGCTTCCCGCCGGAGGGCCTCGGCGCCGCATCGCCCTTGTCCGCGGAGCCGGAAGCCGCGCCAAGGCCGAGGTCGATCGTCGCGCCCCTCGCATACCGGCCGGCCGGGCGCGGAGCGGCTTCGGCGGAAGCCGGCGCGGGAACAGCGTCTCCGACGACGCTTATCGTCGTCGATCCAACCTCTATGGAATCGCCGGCCCTGAGCTCCCTCGGGTCGGAGAAGAGCTGCTCGCCGTTTACGAACGTGCCGTTCGCGCTCGCGAGATCGGTTATGCGCACCCCGGCCTCGCCAGACTGTTCGATAAGGCAGTGGTTGCGCGAGAGCTCCTCGTCTGGTATAGAGATGTCGTTCGAGGACGACCGCCCGAGGCGCACCCCGCCAGGCCCCACCTCGAAGCGCTTGCCGGCCATCGGGCCGGACGTTATGAGCATTTCTGGACGTTTCGCCATATAGTGTGTTTCCTGTGTCTACAACATCCCCTTCATCGCCTGCGAAAGGACGGGCCCAAGCAGGATTATGAACACCGCGGGGAAGATGCACAGCATGAGCGGCCCGAGCATCTTTGTCGGCGCCTCGTGCGCCAGCTTCTCGGCGCGGTCGAAGCGGCGGCTTCTCAGCTGCTCGGACTGTATGCGCAGTATCGCGCCGATCGACACGCCGAGCTCGTCTGCCTGGATCAGCGCGAACGCGACCGACCTCAGGTCGCTTTGGCGCACCCGCTCGGCCATGTTCCTGAGGGCATCCCTGCGCGACGACCCGACCTGGATCTCCTTCGTCATCCGGAGAAGCTCCTCGTTGAGCGCGTCGAGCTTCCGCGACCGGCAGTTGCGCTGGAGGGCGCTTATGAAATCCATGCCGGCCTCGACCGAGAGCGTCAGGATGTCGAGGACGAACGGCAGGGCCTTCATGATCGCGAGATGACGCCTCTTGAGGGCGCCGCGGAGCCACATCATGGGCTGGAGGTAGAACAGCGCAAAACCGAGCAGGCTTATCGGCACGAAGCCCGCCGAGAACGGCGAGTCCGGAAGCGCCGCGCCGAGAAGCGCGATGAGCACCGTCCAGGCCGTTCCGAGGACAACGGGGCAGAGAATCTTGAGCGCGACGAACTCGCGGCCGGAAATAAGCCCCTCGAACCCCGCGGCGACGAGCATCCAGTCCGCCGTCTCGACCTGCTTCGCGAACATCGGGCGCGCGACGAGCCCGTCAAGGTTCCCGACGAACGGGAGGAGCATCTTGAACACCACGGGAATCGAGCGCTCCTGGCGGCGGCCGTCGGCGAGCGTGACGTAGGTCACGTCCTTCGCGACCTCGAAGGCATACCAGGCTATTCCTGCGGCGCAAAGCGCCCAGAACGCGACTGCCGCCATGCTGAACACAGATTCCATTCAGTCTTATTATACCAAAAAATCAGCGGCATGGAGACGTCCGCCGCGCGAAAAGTCGAATGCGCAAGGCAAAGGGCGGCGTCACTTCGCCGGCGGCCAGTTGTGGAAGCCGTGCGAGAATTCCCTCTCCTGGCCGTGGGCGAAGAACTTGCCCCCGGAGACGGAATAGGCGCTCGACGACTGGCGCACGGTCTCGTTCATGTTGCCCTCTATCGTCGTGAGCTGCGAGCCCTTCCTGTAGACGACGAATATGTAGTGCGTCTTGAAATACACGACATCGCCGGAGCGGATCTCGTCGACCTTCTCGAAGCGCTCTCCGGCCTGGAGACCCACGTCGAAGAAATAGGTCGCCGCATCCGCCGCCATCGCCGCGCACTCGAAGCAGCCGGTGTTGCCGAGAACCGACGGGAACATCTTCCCCCAGGGACGGCCCGTCCTGAAGGCGTGCTCCGCCGCCAGCTGCTTTGCGCGCGCGTCGTATTCCGCCTGTGTCTTGACGGGAGGGTTCTCCTTTAGGAAGGCGAGCACAAACGAATTCTCCTGCCCGCCGCCCTTCAGCGGCTTGCGAACCTGGACGAGTTTCTGCGTCGCCTTGTTCGCCACGACGGTGCCGAGGACTGCGCACGGCGTCCCGGCGGGAATCTTCGCGACGAGCTCGAGAGGCCCCTTGCCGCCGTTCAGGTAGGCGAGGCACGGCACCTCGGGCGTGTACGGCTCAAGCTTCCACTTGATCTTGCCGAAGACGTCCTCGGCCTTGAACCAGCGGTTCGTGAACTCTTCTGTGTGAAGACCTGCGGGAACCGACATCTCGACGAGCTTGCCGCCATCGCCTATTGCCGTTATCGCAAAAGGCGTTCCGTCAACTGTGATCGCGTACTTGCGGTCAGGCGACTTGCGCTTGTCGGAAACAAGCGGGAATATCTTCGTCGCGCCTGACGCCGGAATTGGCACAAACGCGGCGGGGAGCCGTTCGCCAAGCTGTTTTTCTATCTCCTCGGGCATCGCTGCCGCAAAGGCGGACTTGGCGCCAAAAAACGCCGCGAACGCCACGGCCGCCACGCCGCATCTGGAGAAAAACCGCTTCACATGTTGCCAATCACGGCCTTGATGCGCCTGACGCCTGCGGAAGACGACTGCTCCTTCACGATCTTGAACGAGCCGAGCTCCTTCGTATTCGTCACGTGGGGCCCGCAGCAAATCTCCTTCGAGACGTCGCCAATCGTGTAGAGCGACACCTGGTCGCCGTACTTCGCGCCGAAAAGCGCCATCGCGCCCTCGGCCTTTGCCTCTTCGACAGTCGTCATCTTCTTCGTGACGGGAATCGCGTCGGCGATCCATCCGTTGACGAGCTTCTCGACCTCGGCCTTCTGCTCTGCCGTCATCGGCTCGGGCCACGTGAAGTCGAAGCGAAGGCGCTCGGCCGTGATATTTGAGCCCTTCTGGTTCGCTGTAGGCCCGAGCACCTTGTGAAGCGCTGCATGGAGAAGGTGCGTCGCCGTGTGCATGCGCGTCACGACCTCGCTGTTGTCCTGAAGCCCCGCTTTGAACGAGCCGGCGCTCGTGGTGCGCGAAAGCTCCTGGTGCTTGCGGTTCGCCTCGTCGAAGCCCTCCTTGTCGACCGTAAGCCCGTCCTTCGTCGCCATCTCGACCGTCATCTCGAGCGGGAAGCCGAAGGTGTCGTAGAGCTTGAACGCCGTCTTGCCGCTGATCTGCGACTGTCCGTGGATCTTAAGCTGCTCGGCGACCTTCTTGTACATCGCCTCGCCCTTGTCCAATGTCGCGTTGAAGCGCTTTTCCTCCGCCTCGAGGTCGATGCGGCACTGCGCGAGGTTCGCCTTGAGCTCGGGGTAGACGTGGCTGTACTTGTCGCAGATCACCTCGGCGAGCTTCACGGTGAAGCCCTCGCCGATGCCGAGCATGCGCGCGTAGCGGACTGCGCGGCGGATCAGGCGGCGCAGGACGTAGTTGGCGCCGATGTTCCCGGGCTTCACGCCGCCCTTCGGGTCGCACAGGATAAACGTCGCCGTCCTCATGTGGTCGGCGATGATGCGCTTGGCGCGAAGACGGTCTTCTGGCGGAATGGACGGGAGCTCAGGCGCTCCCGCACCCTTGCCCGTGGAATTGGAGAGCTCCTCTATCTTCGCCATGATCGGCGCGAAGATCTCGGTGTCGTAGACGGTCGGCGCACCGCTCATCATGCAGATGGTGCGCTCGACGCCCATGCCAGTGTCGACGTTGTGGCGACCGAGGGGGACGAACTTGCCCTCCTCGTTCTTGTTGTACTGCATGAAGACGTCGTTCCAGATCTCGATGTACTTCCCGCAGTGGCAGCCGGGGCGGCAGCCGGGCCCGCACTTCTCCTTGCCCGTGTCGATGAACATCTCGGTGTCGGGACCGCAGGGGCCCGTCGTGCCGGCAGGACCCCACCAGTTGTCCTCGCGCGGCAGGCGGAAGATGCGCTCCTCGGGGATCCCAAGCGACTTCCAAATCTCGACCGCCTCTTCATCGGCGGGGATATAGCCGTCCTCTCCCTCCTTGCCCTCACCGCGGAACACCGTGACATTGAGCTGCTCGGGCTTGAAGCCGAGGTGCTGGGTGAGAAACTCGAACGACCAGGAGATCGCCTCCTTCTTGAAGTAGTCGTTCAAGGACCAGTTGCCAAGCATCTCGAAGAACGTCAAGTGCGCCGCATCGCCCACCTCGTCGATATCGCCAGTCCTGACGCACTTCTGGACGTCGGTGAGGCGCGTTCCGGCGGGATGCTCCATCGCGCCCATCAGGTACGGGACGAGCGGATGCATCCCGGCCGTAGTGAAGAGGACCGTCGGGTCGTTCTCCGGGATAACCGATGCGCCGGGGATGATCGCATGCCCCTTGGACTCGAAAAACTTAAGGTACTTGTCGCGGAGTTCGTCCGCAGTGAGATTCTTCATTTGATGTTCCTTGGATCAACCGGCCGCTTCGGCCCACGGCAGAAGCTATGCAAAGAGATTGGACGGATATTCGCCGGCGTCGACGAGAGCGCGAATCGACTCCATCACGCGGGGCTTGTCGTCGCGGTACGTGACGCCGAACCAGCTCGAGTCGGTGGGAAGGACGCAGCAGTCGGCCTTGCCTTCGCGGACGAGCTCGTCGACGACGAACGGAATGTACCATTCGCTCTTTTCCTTCGAGCCGTTCACGGCGAGCCACTTCGGGAAACGCTCCTCGAGCTCTGCGAAGAGCCCGGCGGGGAAGCCCCAGAAGTTCATGGAGACGCGCGAGTCGAGAGGAACCTTCACGGGATTCGCCTCGTCCTCGCGGTTCTCGGCGATGTCGCCGACCTTGACGAGCTTCGTCATCTCCGTCACGCCGCGCAGCTTGCCGTCTGGCGCGATGTCGCAGATGCCGCGCGCGACGCTGCCGTTTTCGCTGAGCGTGAGGTCAAGCCTGAAGCCGACCATCGCAAGGTGCATCTTGCCGTCGGCGGCGGGCTCGGAAGAGAGAAACGCTGCGAGCTTCGCAAACGCGTCGCGGCCGTAGAAGTCGTCAGCATTGATGACCGCAAACGGCTCGTTCACAACGGTCCTCGCCGCACGCGTCGCGTGCGCGGTGCCCCACGGCTTCGTGCGGCCGGCGGGAACGGTGTACGGCGCCGGCAGGTCGGCTATGTCCTGATAGCAGTAGTCAACAGGAATCATAGACTCGAACTTGCGGCCGATCTTCTCCTTGAACTCGGCTTCGAAGTCATGCCTTATGACAAACACGACCTTGCCGAATCCGCCGCGAAGAGCGTCGAAGACGGAATAGTCGAGGATCGCCTCGCCGGAAGGACCGACAGGATCGACCTGCTTCAAGCCACCGTAACGCGAGCCCATGCCCGCGGCCAACACTACCAATGTGGGTTTCATATCCGCATATTATAGCATATTGGCGGCGCTACATCTGCGGCTTTTCCGCAAACCACACCTGGAGTTCGTTGCCTGGCTCGCGGTTGCCCCAGAGGAAATACGGTATGAGCACGAGCCCGTTCGACGCCTTGAGCGCGGGGAACGTCTTGTCCCCTATCGAAACCGTCGTGTCCTCGAACGTCGAGTCGGCGGGAAGAACAGCGCCATACGCCTTGCCGCCGTTGTCGAAGCCCTCGGCGCAGTAGACGATTGGACCACGCTCCACGGCGAGTCGCCCGCGGTCCGCGGCAACCTTCTCGTTCGAGCGGATGCGCTTGACCGGCATCGGGAGGTCGAGTACGACCTTGTCGCCGACCTTCCACTTGCGCTCTATCGTCACATAGCCGTCGTCGCCGACCTTGGCCGCAACGCGCTCGCCGTTGACGGAAAGCGAAACATCGGAAGCGGACGAGGGGGATGTCTGGACATAGAGATCGCTTGGCACAGGACGTCCGCGCGCCCAGCCGGGGATGCGGACCTTGAGCGCAACCGCGGCGCTCCAGTCCTGCGAGGCGCCTGGCCCAGGCTCTAGGACGACAAGCTCTGCGCGGCCGCTCCAAGGATAGTCCGTCTTCTGCCGCACACGCACAAATCCACCGGCAGCGTCGTCGTTATAGCTTATGGTCGCCTCGCCTTCCACGAAGAGATTCCAGTAGACGACTCCCTTCTTCGACGCATAGGCCATCGACGGCACCTGCGGGATGAAGCGTACGTCGTTCACCGGGCAGCACGAGCAGCCAAACCACTTAGAGCGCTTGTATCCGCCCTTCGACGCGAGCGGGTTCGGATAGAAGAACTCGTCGCCCGAAAGAGAGATGCCGGAAAGGAAGCCGTTGTAAAGCGTCCGCTCGAGGACGTCAATGTACTTCGCATCGCCCTTTGCGCGGAACATCCTGTCGTTCCAGAGCATGTTCGCTATCGCGGCGCAAGTCTCGAGATACGACTCGCCGCTGTCGTTCGGCAGATCGTACGCTCCGTTGAACGCCTCCCACATCTGCCCGTACTTCGGATGATTGAAACCTTGGCGCGCCCCGATGCCGCCGGTGAGGTATAGCTGCCCGCCGACGACATCCTCCCATATCCGGTCGATCGCCTCCTGATACGACCTGTCGCCCGTGAGCGCGGCGACATCGGCCATGCCGCAGTACATGTAGCCTGCGCGCACGGCGTGCCCTATCGCCGTCTTCTGCTCCACGACCGGTTCGTGGTCCTGGCGGTCTGCGCCCCATGTCGTGCGCAGGTCCTTCCGGCCGCGCATGTCGAGGAAGAACTTGGCGAGGTCGAGATACTTCCTCTCGCCCGTGGCGCGGTAGAGCTTCGCGAGGGCGAGCTCCACCTCCTGATGGCCCGCGGTCTCCTTTATCTGCGTCGGCCCGTTGCCAAACGTGCGGCACATCAAATCAGCCGCGCGGCGGGCGACATCGAGGAAGTCGGTCTTGCCGGACGCCTCGAAACGCGCCACCGCCGCCTCTATCATGTGCCCCAAGTTGTATAGCTCGTGCGAATTGGAGAGATTGCTCCAGCGCACCGGCCCCATCATTGCGACACTCCACGCCTTCCTGTCCGGGGCGGAGAGATTGAAGCCGAGCGTCCGCGCCGAGTAGAGATAGCCGTCCGGCTCCTGCGCCTTCGCAACCTGGCCAATCAGCCAGTCGAGCTTGTGCCCAAGTTCCTCGTCGGGATGCTGCGCGAGGACATACGCCGTTCCTTCCATCACTTTGTAGACGTCAGAGTCGTCGAAGGGAGTTCCGCTAAACGTACCGAGGGCGCGCGCGGCGGCGTTCGTCAAGTTCGCGATGCGCGGCGTCTCGGCGCACTTCGCCCAGTCGGTCGCGAGGGTGGAGACGCGGTTTGTCTCCAGCCGGTCGAACCAGAACCCGCCCGTTGCCCGCGCAGACGCGAACGACGCGTTCTTTATCGGATAGTCGAGTCTCTCCGCTGCACCCGCAAAAGCGCAGCTCCCAGCGACGGCCAATGCCGCCGCAACTCCGTGTAGTTTCATCGATTGTTCCCCTTTATTTCACTCGTGTATATTTTATCATATCGCGGCGATTGCGTACACGGTCAAAGCGAGGCTAGAGTTTATATAGCCCCGATGAGCAATAGGTGAAACGCTTTTTTGCAAGTGAAATGGTCGTTTTTCTCCTGACAAGAAGAAACTCCGAGCGTTAGGGCTCTCGCTACCGCTCCGCCGCTTCGCGATGTCTCAACGGCGATTCCGTGCGTTGGATTGTCTTTTGTGGCTGCCTTCGGCAGAGGAGGTCTGGAGGATACTTCCTCCAGCTTAAAGACGATCTGTATCATTCAGCGAGAGACGAATGGTGGGCGCGAAGCAAATGAAATTCTGCGGAGCGGTAGCGAGAGCCCTGCTGATCGGAGTTAAATTCGGCGAGCAGAACGGGGTTCGGATTGGCAGCGGATCAAAATGGGGAAACTCCAGAAAGCGAGGGGGTGGGCGAGTGACGCATATAAATGGTAAAATAGCGCCATGTCAGACGACAACGACTTTAACTATCCTGGAGAGCTCCCGATTTGCGAACATCGGGAGGAGATTCTCGCTCTCCTCGAGAAGAACGATGTCGTCATCGTCTGCGGCGACACGGGCTCAGGCAAGACGACCCAGCTCCCGAAGATGGCGATGGAGCTCGGGCGCGGGAAGAACGGCCGGCGCATAGCTTGCACGCAGCCGCGCCGCCTCGCCGCAGTGACAGTCGCAGAGCGCGTCGCGGACGAGCTGAAGTCACCAGTCGGCGGCATCATCGGCTACCAGCACCGGTTCGCCCGCAGGGTGTCGGAGGAAACGCGCGTCAAGTTCATGACGGACGGCGTCCTTCTCGCGGAGACGCGCTCAGACCCGCTTCTTCGTTGCTACGACACGATCATCGTCGACGAGGCGCACGAGCGTTCGCTCAACGTCGACTTCCTTCTCGGGATCCTCAAGCGCATCCTGGAGAAGCGCCGTGACCTCAAGGTGATAGTCTCGTCCGCGACCTTGGACACGGAACGCTTCTCGCAGTTCTTCGGCGGCGCGCCGACGCTTTCCGTGCCCGGACGCCTCTTCCCCATCGAAATACAGTACCGCGAACCCTCCGACGGCGAGGAAGCGGACCTTCCGCGCGAAATCTCCGCCGCGATACGGACTCTCCCGCCACGGGACGACGTGCTCGTGTTCCTCCCAGGGGAGCGCGACATACGCGAGGCGGCGGACTATCTCCAGAGGAGCCAGTTCCACCGCGACGACGAGACGATTCCCCTTCTCGCGTCGCTTCCCGCAGCCGAGCAGCAGAGGGCGTTCCGCCCCTCGCAGAAACGCCGCGTGATACTCGCGACGAACGTAGCCGAGACCTCGGTGACGATTCCCGGCATCCGCGCCGTAGTCGACTCGGGTCTCGCGCGCATCTCTCGCTATGTCCACAGAACGCAGGTGCAGCGGCTCCAGATCGAGCCCGTCTCGCAGGCGTCGGCGCGTCAGCGCGCAGGGCGGTGCGGCCGTCTCGGCCCGGGCACCTGCATACGGCTCTACTCGGAGAAGGACTTCGAATCGCGCGAAGCGTACACGCCGCCGGAAGTGCTGAGGTCGTCGCTCGCGGGCGTGATACTTACTATGCTCGACCTGCGGCTCGGGAACATCGAGAACTTCCCCTTCATCGACCCGCCGAGGCCGACGATGATACGCGAGGGGCTAAGGGAACTTCTCGAACTCGGCGCGATACGCCACGACGCGGACCACGACATCGCGCTTACCGCGACAGGCCGCAAGCTCGCGCGGATCCCGGTAGAGCCGCGCCTTGCGAGGATGCTGCTCGCGGCGTCGCAGTTCGCCACGCTTCCTTCGGCGCTCCCGATTGTCGCGGCAATGAGCTGCGACGACCCGAGGCGCCGCCCCGTCGACGAGAAGGAGAAGGCGGACCAGGCGCACGCCCAGTTCCGCGTCCCGGGGTCTGACTTCCTCGGCACTCTGAAGCTCTGGAAATGGTGGGACGAGAAGTCGAAAGAGCTTTCGCAGACGCAGCTGAGGAAACTTGCGACAAAGACATACCTCTCGTATCCGAAGATGCGCGAATGGCGCGATCTCGTGAGACAACTTACGGACCTCTCGAAGCACCTTGGCCTCGACATTGAAAGCGACAACGGCGGTCCTGACGCGCTGCATCGTGCGCTTCTAACAGGGCTTCTCGCCCGCATCGGACATCTCGACCCCGAGACGAACGACTACCGCGGCGCACACGCGCTCAGATTTGCGCTCCACCCTTCCTCGGTTCTTGGAAAGAAAGGACTTTGGGCGAGAGACGCAAGACGCGCGGCTGGCAAATCAAACAACCAAACAATCAAACAATCAAACAATTCCCCGGAGTGGATCGTCGCAGGCGAACTCGTCGACACCTCTCGCCTATTCGCGCGAAACGCCGCCGAGATAGACGTCCGCTGGATAGAGCCGCTTGCGGGCGACATCGCGAAGCACAGCTACCGTTCGCCCGAATGGGACGCGGAAAACGGCTTCGTACGCGCAACCGAGCAGGTCACGCTCTACGGGCTCGTGATAGTCCCCGCGAGGCGACGCGACTACAGCCGCATCGACCCCACGCTCTCGCGGCAGATGTTCCTTCTCCACGCCCTTGCGATGGGGGAGTTCCCGCACCCGCCGCCATTGGTCCGCGAGAACACCGCGCTGATAGGCGAGATAAAGAAGCGCGCCGAGCGCCTGCGCCGCCCGGAGCTCTTCGACGCGAACGCGCTTGTCCAACATTTCGACGAGGCGATTCCGCGTGAAATCGTGTCGACGCGAGACCTCGTCAAATGGCTTCGCGTGGCGACGGACGAGGAGAAATCGCGCTTCCGCCTCGACAAGCGGCAGTGGCTCCCGAAGGTCGGCGTCTCGTCCGCGGCGTTTCCCGACTCGATACGCATAGGCGGCGTCAAGCTCGCGCTCTCCTACCGCCACACGCCGGACGATCCGGAGCGCGACGGCATAACGTGCACAGTCAGGAAGTCCGACGCGGCGGTGCTGAAGCTCTGGAGCGCCGACTGGCTCGTGCCAGGGGCACTCCCCGAAAAGCTCGCGTTCCTTCTCGGCGTCCTTCCATCTTCGCTGCGGCGCGTCGTCTCGCCGATCTCCGACACGGTGGCAATTATCGCCCCGCTCCTCTCGCCGGGGGAAAAGCCGCTCGTCGACGCAGTGCGCGAAGTGCTCAAGACGCACAACGGCATCGCCATTCCCGCGACCACGTGGGAAAACGTGAAATATCCGCCGCATCTTCTCGTCCGATACCGCATCAAGGACGAAGACGGCAAAATCCTGGCGGAGACGCGCGACCTTGACGCGGCCCTTGCCGCCGCAGGCGTCGGCGGGCGAAGCGCAAGCGCATCGTCGCCGCACGACGACGAGAAGCACTTCAGCTGGGACTTCGGGACGATCGCCGAAAAGCAGACGGATTCGTCTGCAGGGTGGACGCTCACGCACTATCCCGCGCTTTCAGACGAGGGCGACGGCGTGAGAATCAAGCTCTTCAAGTCAGCCGACGATGCCGCGCGCGCGCACGAAGCAGGCGTAGTCCGGCTATTCTTCCTGCGTCTCACGCAGCACACGCGCCCTTCCTTTGCGACGAACCGCCTGCCTCTTTCGGCGGGGCTCTACCTCGGCACGATTGGCTACGAGCGGTCGCGCATCGCAGACGACCTTCTCTGGGCGGCGATACGCAAGGGCGCAGTCGAAGGCCTCGCGCCAATACGGTCCAAGGAAGACTTCGAGACGCGCCTCAGGGAGCGGCGCGGCGCAATTGACGCGGCAAGGGCGGAACTGTCGGCCCTTTTCTCGTCCATCCTCGAATCGGCCGCGGAGTGCGCGGAGCGGCTTGAGACTGCCGCGCCAGCCGAAGACATCTACGACGCGGTGGAAACGCAGCTTGCGTGGCTCGTGTTCCCTGGGTTTCTCAAGGCCGTTCCGCCAGAGCGGCTCAAGCGCTACGACCGCTACCTTCGCGGCGTTCGCGTCCGCATCGACCGCGCAAGGTCCAATCCATCTGGAGACAGGACGAAGGAGTCGCGCGTATCGCCATACTGGGAGCGGTACCGCGAGGCGACTCTCGGCAAAGGGACCAAAATCGCCAACCGCGATGCGCTCGCGGAATACCGCTGGATGGTAGAGGAATTCCGCGTCTCCGTCTTCGCGCCCGAGGTACGCGCGGCGATTCCGGTAAGCGAAAAGCGCCTCGACGCGAAATGGGCCGAGGCGCTTGGTGAGTAAGTGTGCTTTATTCCGCCTTTGAATCCGCGGCCTTGGGCTCCTCGACCTTCGGCTCTTCCTTCGCGGGCTCCTCGGACTTTGCCTCTTCCTGCGTCGGCTTCGGCTCTTCCTTCGGCTCTTCCTTTACCTCTTCCTTCTTCTCCTCTGGCGGAGGCTTCGGAAGAAGTTTGTCGACGGAATACTCGGGGACGATGTAGACCCAGTCGGAGTTGTCGAGCTTGAAGTAGCGGTCGTTGCCGTCCTTCACCTTGTTGCCGATCGTGGCGACGCGGTTCGTGTCGCCGGCGATCGTAACCTTCGCGACGACGCCTGTCGCGAAGCCGAGGTCCTCTTCGGACACCCCTTCGGCGATGTCGTTGAACGAGATCCACGGAGTGTCGACGATCTTCGTCTCGATCCACGACTTGCCGTCAGTGCCGAACGCGTCCAAGGAGTCGGAGACGAGAACTGTCTCGCCCTCGAACGTCGCGTAGCGCCCATGGCCCCACTTGGCGTGCTTCTCGCCGAGCGGGAGGGAAGCGACCTCCTTGCCGGAGGCGTCCTTGAGCGTCAGTACGTCGGCGTTCTCGATCTTCTTGCCGCGCGAGACCTGCCCCACCTTGAGCTCAGTGAGCTTCAGGAGGTTCTCGGTGAGCTTCGCGTGGTCGGCCGGATAGTTGTGGTACGTCTCGACCGTCCACCCCTTCTCGCCCGACGCGAGCTTCAGCTTGTCGCCGAGCTCGACGCGTGCGACCTGCGAGATGTCGAGCTTCGGGAAGATGGCCTTTCCGTTGAGCTTCGCGCCCGAGGGCTTCGAGCCGGATGAGAGGCACAGCGCAGCGCCGCCGAGAACGGCGGCCGCGCCAAGGAGGATTGCAAGTTGCTTAGTAGTCATTTCAAAAATCCTTTCCCTTTTTTCGACAACCCTTACGCGCGCTTCCTGCGCAGATATCCGCGCAGAAGCCCGAACAGCACCACCAGCACCGGCACGAGCGCGATGTTGATGATCTTCAGGCGAAGGCCCAGCGAGTCTATGTCGGCCGTAAGCTCCTTGCGGACGTTTTTGAGCTGCTTGCGGGTCTCGGCCTGGCTCTTGCGGAGCTTGACGATCTCGTCCTGCTGCTCCTTCGAGAGGATGAAGCGCTCGCCGCCCTTCTTCTCCTTCTGGAGCGCGGAGAGGCGCTGCTGCGTCTGCTGGAGCTCTTCCTGGAACGCGGCTTCGCGCGCCTGCCACTTCTTCGTCGCCTCGGCCTCAAGCTCGTTCACGACGGTGAACGGACGGTCCGACGCGCCGCGCGAGCGGACGCCGATGAGCTCCTCGCGCCCGGCGAACTGCTCCATAGCGTTCGAGAAGAGAGTGAGGTTTTCGTTGATGAGCTGCGGAATCGAGCCGAACGGAGTCCTCATCATGCGGACGCAGAAGTCGTCCGCGAGGAAGTCGCTGTCGGCGAAGAGAAGGACGTTGCCCTTGCCCTCCGCGAGCGCCTTCGAGACGTCGTTCGTCCCGTCCGGCCCCTTCGGGAACGCGGTCTTGAACGTGCCGGAGAGGCGCGCGGCGAGGATGCGCTCCTTCCCGTCCGGAACCATGTCCTTCATCCCGCCGTACTGCATCGACATCTTGTCCGTCGAGCAGGAGTTGTCCTTAGACGTAGTGATAACGGGCTCGAAGGAGATGTCCATGTCCTTCTTCTCGAACGTGAACGCGCCGGCGAACGGGAACATGACGTTCGTGAGATCCGCGACGATCAGGTCGCCCTTGTCCATGTTGGCGGTTCCGAGCGAGAGGAACGCGGGGTTGGACTCGACGCCGCCCTGTCCGTTGTTGAGCTTCGTCGCCGCCTCGAGGTCGCAGGAGATCTTCCCCTCCTCGAACTTGACGCCCCACGCGTCGAAGAGCTTGCCGAGCGTGGAGGGTCCGTCGCCGCCCATCTGCCCCATCATCGGATTCTGCTGCGAGCGCGAGCTCTGCATGTCCTTGATCGAGAACGGGTCGACGCACGCGACGAGCTTTCCGCCGCGGAGGACGAACTGGTCGATTGCATAGAGCGTCTTGTCGGAGAGGTTCTTCGCATGGACCATGACGAGCGTCTTGACGTCGTCGTCGATCTTCTCGGCGTCGGGCTCGACAGTGCGGACGTCGTAGTCCTTCGCGAGCTCGCTGAACGCGGCCCAGCCCTGCGGCGGACGCTGCCCCATCTGCATCATCATCGGGTTCATCTGCCCGCCGAGGACGTCGGGGAGCGAGGTCATAACGCCGACGACCGGCCTCTCCGGCCACGCAACGCGCGTGACGAGGCGCGTCAGGTCGTACTCGAGCGTCGACTCGGTGCGGGGCGAGAGGACGCCCAACGTCTCCTCGCAGTCACCGCATACCGCGACGACGCCGAAGTAGATGCCCTGTCCAAACGGATTCCCGCCCGTCTGCGGCTCTACGCCGTAGCGCTGCGCCCATTCCTCCGCGTCGGAGTCGGGCTTCGGGTCGTACTCCTCGACGACAAGCCTTCCGCCGCCCGCGCGCTCATACTCCTTGAGGAGGTTGCCCACCTGCTGCGCGTATGTCTTGAGCGCCATCGGCATCTCGGCAGACGAGGAGCTGACGTAGTACTTGAGCGTCACGTCCTCGGTGAGCTGTCCGAGGACGGCCTTCGATCCCTTCGAGAGCGTGTAGAGGTTCTCGGCCGTCATGTCGCAGCGGAGCGGAAGGTTCGCGAGGATCACGACCGACGACGCGGCGATTGCGCCGACGAGAACGAGTCCGACGACGCCCTTCGAGGCGCCGCGGCGTCCGTCGGTGACGGTCTTAGCCGCCGCGAGCATGAACACCATCATCGCGAAGTAGTAGCCGATGTCCGCGAAATCGACGACGCCCTTGCGCATCGCCTCGAAGTGCGAGAGGAGCGAGCAGGACGCGACGGAGTCGGTTATCGCCGTGGGAACGCCCCACGCGGCGACCGCGCCGATCACCGGGTCGAAGCCGATGATCAGGAGCAGGAACACGAGCGCGAGCGACACGACGAACCCGACGACGGACGAGCGCGACAGAGTGGACGCGAACACGCCGATCGCGACTGCCGCGCCAGAGAGGAGCAGCGAGCCGAGGTAGCCGCAGAACACGGCGCCCCAGTCGGGCGAGCCGAGGTAGCCCGCCGTGAGAGCGACGGGGAACGTCAGCGCGAGGCCGATGCCGACGAAGCTCCACGCGGCGAGGAACTTGCCGACGAGGACTTCGGTGATCGTAACAGGCAGCGTGAGCAGCAGCTCCGCGGTGCCGTTGCGGCGTTCGTCTGCCCACACGCCCATCGTGGCGGCGGGAACGAGCAGCAGGTACACCCACGGATGCCAGAAGAAGAACGGAGTCAAATCCGCCTGGCGGCGCTCGAAGAACATCGCGACGCCGAAGGTGAGGAACCCGGCGAGCACGAGGAACGCCGTCAGGAACACGTACGCGACGGGCGAATCGAAGTACGCCTTGAACTCGCGCTTGAAAACAGCCTTTATGTTTTTCATCTTTCCGCCTCCCTTTCTTACTGCTTCATCGTGAGGTTGCGGAACACGACGTCAAGCTTTCCGCTCGGATCCTTCGCCTTCAGCTCGGCGGGAGTTCCGTCGAACTTCTTCTCTCCGTCGGCGATGACGACGACCTTCGTGCAGACCGCGTCGACCTCCTCGAGGATGTGCGTCGAGATGATGATGGCCTTGCCTTCCTTCGCCATCGACTTGATCATCTCGCGGACGGTGAACTTCTGGTTCGGGTCGAGGCCGTCGGTCGGCTCGTCCATGATGAGCACCTTTGGGTCGTGGATGATCGCCGCGGCGAACGCGGTGCGCTGGCGGTAGCCCTTGGAAAGCGTCTCGATCGTCTGTCCGGCGACCTTCTCGAGCTTCGCCTTGACGATTACCTCGTCAACGGCCTTCTTGACGTCCGGGCACGCGTCGCTCCTCACGGACGCGACGAACGCGAGGTAGTCGCGCACGGTCATCGCGCGGTAGCTCGGCGCGGACTCGGGCAGGTACCCGAGCGCGCGCTTGGCGGCGATTGGGTCGGACGTGATGTCATGGCCGTCGATGACCGCTGTTCCGGATGTGGGCGGGAGGAATCCCGTGATCATCCTCATTGTCGTAGATTTTCCCGCGCCGTTGGGCCCGAGGAAGCCAAGCACTTCGCCCGCCTTGACGGAGAAGGAAACGCCCTTCACCGCGACGAAATCGCCGAAGTGCTTTTCAAGGTTCTTTACTTCAAGCATGGTTTTTTAGTTCAGTTTGTGGCTGAAATTTCGGATATTATATCAAAAAAAGGCGCGGCGGTTTTGCCGCGCCTAGGGGGGGTAAATCAAAACGCGGACGCAGCGTCGTCGACCTGCGCCTTGCGCTTCTCGGCGGCGCTCTTGCGGGCCTCGCGGCGGATCTCCTCCGTCTCGTCTGCCGCCGTCGTGAGGAGAGCGTCGTCCCACGCGACAAGCACCGTCCCGTAGTCGCGAGACGCGTCCGCAAGGCAGGCGGTCACGAAGCGGCCGGAGCCGATGTCGAACGTGTAGATCGGGCGGCACCAGCTCCTCGGCCGGGCCCAGGTGTTGTAGCGCCTCTCAAGCGCCTCGATGAGGTAGTGCCTGCGCCAGTTCGTACCGGGATCGACCGCCTCCTTCGCGCAGGCGTAGACCTTGACGACCTTGTGGGTCTTCGGGGTCACGTAGACGTAGTAGTCGTCGAAGCCGGCAAGAGCCTTCTTCGGCGTGAACGTCGCGCGGAGAAGCGTCGGCTCGTCCGCGTCGGCGACGAGGTTCGTGCCCTTGAACTCCTCTCCGAATTTAAGGCCGAGGAAGCCCTCCTCGACTTTCGCGGCTCCGCATTTTCCCTCGGCGTCCGTCGCGACAGGCGTCGCGAACGAGCGCATCCCCTCCTCGCCGACCGGGTAGCTCTGCGCATACTCGCTCGTCGAGCTTTCGAGCATGTTGCCGTCGGCGTCGAGAGTGGTGCGCGTCTCGCGGCGGCGTTCGGTGACCATGTTGCCGTTCGTGGTCACCGTCGACTCGACATACGTCCTTGCGACGCTGCCGTTGTCGTTCGTGACGATCGACGCCTCGGACGATTTCTGCGAGACGTCCTTCTTTTCGTCGCATGATGCGGCGGCGAAGCCTATCAGCGTTATTGCCGCGGCAACCGAAGCGACTGTCAGTGCTGTTCCTGTTTTTTTCATGGTGTCATTCCTTTCTTCGGGTATCTCCCGATTGAACGACGCCATTATAGGAAATGAATGTTAACGGTTTGTTAACGAAACGCTGGTTGTCCCATCTGGAGTCGAACCAGAACTCTGGGTATCAAAAACCCGTGTGCAGCCGCTACACCATGGGACAAGCTGAATTGCGGATATTATACCATATTTCCTTCATCCGCCGCCCTCGCGTTGTGGATTGCCAGTGCTGTGCCGGTTTGCCTTCCAATGTGCGGCCACGGTCGGGTAACGGTATCGTGCTGGTTTGCCTGTCAGTGTGCGGCCACGGTTCGGGTAACGGTACTCCCTGTGCAGGGCGGGCGATTTGCGCGTCCTTCGACCCGCTCGGCGTATACATATACG
>CACYNF010000033.1 GCA_902775595.1 uncultured bacterium
GGCGACATCGATTTTGCGGCCTTTTACATTTTGCCCGTGCCGTCGAGCCTCTCGGCAAAATGGCGGCGCGTCAAAATCGGGTCGCTTCCGTCTTTTTCGCCGTCGCTTCGCATGCCGCCGAAACACCCCCTCCGCGTCCGCGCCATGGCTCTAGAGCAGACTAAACCAACGACACCAGCTACAGACAAGGATCCCAAACCTACGCCTTAATCGTCTCCCGCTTCCACCATGTCGTAAAAAGTTTGCTCATCCATAATTGAGATTCCTGTTCCCTTGAGCATGTACTCTTCTGCCTTCTTTTGCTTGCTGCTCTTGCCGTCTTTGATGGTGCTACAGTAGTCGTTGTTGCCCAAGACTAGAAAATCAGTCTCCTTGGTTACGCCGTTCTGGTTAATCCCTCCCAGATTCGCAACCAGCTGCATTGCGTCCTGTCTCTTGAACCTGACCAACGCCCCCGTGAAGACAACCTTCTTGCCGTAAAGCGGATGCGTCTTGTCGATTTCCTCCTCAGGTATCTGGCTCTCAATCATCCTTGCATTTAGGTAATGATGCTCATAGCGCTTCTCGCATCTATGCTCCTCCAGCCATCCAATGTGGAGCTCGTCAAATCCAAGTTCCTTGCACTTGTCCTTGAACCGCTTTACAAGCTCATTTGTCATCTGACAGTCAGCCAAGGCCCTGTGGGCGTTATCTCGGCTTATGCCGTAGTACTCGCAGAGGTCAGCAAGTCTGTAATGTGGCAACTTTACAAGCCGCTTTGCCACGCGAACTGTATTGACGTAGTCGTTTTGGAAGATGCTTCCCAAAACGGATACACTGTTATCAAACAGAAAATTCACGTCGAATGAGACATTGTGCCCAACGACGACATCTGACCCAATGAAGTCAAGATAACCAGGCAGAGCATCTGCAATGGACGGAGCATCTGCAACCATCTCATTTGTTATGTGCGTAATGGATGTGATAAAACCAGGTATCTCTATCTTTGGCTTGACGAGCTGCTGATAGGAGTCGACAACCTCTCCGTCCCTAACCCTGATTGCCGCAAGCTCTATTATCTCGTCGTGTCTAGGGCTAAGTCCTGTGGTTTCAAGATCGATAACAGTGTAGTCCTTCGGAAGGCAAATCAGGCTGTGTCCTTTGTCGACTCGATGTTCCAGCCTGTATTCGTTTAGCAGTTCATCTGGCGGCGCATCAGTCGAGACGCTAATGCCATTCTCCCCGAACTGAATGTAGAAACCGCTCGCGGCACTCATATGTTCCTGTTTCTCCCGTAGAAGATCTTGCCAGCGTCGAGGTTCTTCTTATAAGCGCAGACAGTTGCGTATATCTTGTCCGCGCTGATGCACTTCCTCGCGTCGGAACACTCATTGTACAAATGGCAGCAGCCGTATGTCGGCTCCTTGGACTTGTAGTTGCTAAGCCTGTAACGCATCAGTCTCTCAAAGTAGGGGAGTAGTTCATCGCTGCCAAGGCGGACAAGGACATCATATCTTACCAGATACTTCTCGCCTTCCTTCTTTCCGTCCGCGTCTTTCTTCTCGACCCATCTCTCCTTTACAGTTTCTGCATTGGGTGTCTTGATTGCGCTGTACGTTGGAACGGAGATGCGCAACTCAACGCATCCAGCGTACTGAGACCTTGGCTTGGTCTGCGCAAGTGTAATGATGCTGGTACAGTGGTAGTTGAGCCGGACACCGTTTTTGTCTCTGACAGCCACATCTTCTTCCGTGTCGTTAGCTGGTTTCTCGCCAGCGGTGTTCCGCTTGAGTTCAAGGATGTGTATCTGGTGGTTTGTCTCGGTCTTGTTCTTGTTCTCGAAAATCTCAATGCATCCTTCTGGATACTCAAGCTCTGCAACAATGCGCTGAGCCGTCTCGCGGATGTTTTTGAGCAGACAATCGTACTTGGCCTGATTGTCTGAGATTAGATCAAATAGCGCTTCCTGGTTCATGCTTTCTCCAACTTTGTGGTGCTAGTATATCAAAAACTCCCATTTGTGTCAGCACTGCCTAATCAGACTTGGCTGGTCTAGCGAACACAACTGTCGGAGATTGGATGTCGCGCGGCGCTATCGCTGGAGAGACGCCATATCCACCGAGGCCGTAGGCCGGACCGCGTTAGCGTGGTGCGCTCCCAGTTAGGAGAAGCGCGGTTACCCCATACGGCTAAGCGAGCCGACGGAACGGCGGCGAACGCAGATGCTGCGAAGAAAAAACGCGCCTTATGGAAGGTCGGGCTAACGGCGCATGGGTAAGGAGCGAGCGCAGGGGAACGGCGCGACGACAGTTCGCGTGATGCGCCAGCGGACGCGCGCGAGACGAGGAGGTGGTATCCCGCCGACGAAGTATCGCGCTGCGGACGGTGGATGCAGCGCGCGGGAGGAGTCGCGCTTTTCCCCGGAGGGAGAGACGAACGCATGCGGCGTTAGCCCAGCTCCCGAGGGTGCCATGCGCGGTCACGGTCGGGGCCGCAGCGGGGCAGACCGAAGCAGGGGGAGGCGAGTTGTGCAGGACTCGCCCCCGACGGCGTATATGTATACGCCGAGCGGGGCGAAGGACGCACAAATCGCCCGCCCTGCACAGGGAGCACCGTTGCCCCGACCGTGACCGCACATTGGAAGGCAAACCAGCACCAAGCACAAACCACAACACCAAGCACAGCCTACCGCTGCGAGCGTCAGAACTTGCGGTTGCGCGAGAGGACGAAGAAAAGCGCGCCGATGAGGACGGCGAGAACGCACGACACGCCCATCACTATGCCGAACGCGCTCGGGTGCTGCTGGAACGGCAGCGGGATGTTCATGCCGTAGATCGACGCGACGAGCGTCGGGACCGCGAGGAGAATCGTCGCCGCCGTGAGATACTTCATCACGTTGTTGAGGTTGTTGTTGATCAGCGACGCAAAAGTATCGAGAGTGCCGTTCAGGATGTTCGCGTGGATCGTCGCCGTCTCAAGCGCCTGCTGGTACTCGACCATCGCGTCCTCGAGCTGGTCGCGGTCGTCTTCGCTCATCACGAGCTGGCGCGCCGTGTTCGCGCGGGCGAGCGCGATCGTGTCGGCCTTGAGCGACGTCGTGAAGTAGACGAGCGACTTCTCGATCGTGAGGAGCTTCAGGAGCACTTCGTTCGAGATCGACTCGTGGAGCTCGTCTTCGAGCGCGAGAGAGCGCTGGTGGATGTCGTGGAGATAGCGGAGGAACAGCACTCCGCCGTGCCAAAGCAGGCGGAAAGCAAAGCGGTAGCGGTCAGACGGCGGGCAGACGCGGCGTATCTGGTCGAGGAACGCCGTAGTGACCGGCGTCTGCGCGCTGCACACCGTGATGACCGTCTCGCGCACGAGGATGATGCCGAGCGGGACCGTGCGGTAGGGAACCACCTCGTCGTCCTCCACCGCGTACGGGACGTGGACGATGAGGATCGACGCGTCGTCTTCGTAGTCGAAGCGCGGGCGTTCGTCGGCGTCGAGAGGGTCGGTGAGGAAGTCGCGCGGAACGCCGGAGTGCGTCAGGACGCGCTCGAGCTCGGTCGTGGTAGGCTCGACGAGATTGATCCAGCAGGACGGGGCGAAATCAGAAGTCTCCCTCAGACCTCCGTTCTCCCAGCGGTAGATCGTCATCATGTCGCACCACCTCTCTTTCTTGCGGTCGCCTTGGAAAGGCGCCCCTACCAATTACGCCAGCTGCGAAAGGAACCTGACGTCGTTCTCGTAGAGCCAGCGGATGTCGGGAATCCCGTACTTGATCATCGCGATGCGCTCGACGCCGAAGCCGAACGCATAGCCGGAGACCTTCTCGGGGTCGTAGCCGACGTGCCCGAAGACGCGCGGATCGACCATGCCAGCGCCAGCGACCTCGATCCAGCCGGACTGCTTGCAGACGTTGCAGCCCTTCCCCTTGCAGACATGGCATGTGAAGTCGACTTCGACCGACGGCTCGGTGAACGGGAAGAAGTGGGGGCGGAAACGAACCGTCACGCCGTCGCCCATCATCTCCCTCGCGAAGTACGCAAGCACCGACTTGAGGTCGGCGAGCGAGACGGGCTTGGTGTCGACGTAGAGCCCCTCGATCTGGTGGAAGTTCGCGGAGTGCGTCGCGTCCGTCGTGTCGCGGCGGTACGTGCGCCCCGGGCAGATCACGCGGATCGGCGGCTTGTTCTCCATCATCGTGCGGATCTGCACCGGCGAGGTCTGGGTCCTCAGGAGGCAGTCGTCGCCGAACCAGAAAGTGTCGCTCCTGTCCATCGACGGATGGTGCGCCGGCGTGTTGAGCGCCGTGAAGTTGTTGAACCTGTTCTCGAGCTCGGGACCGTCGGCAACGGTGAAGCCGAGGCGTCCGAAGATCGCCGCCGTCTCCTCGATGACGCGCGAGAGCGGATGCTTAACGCCGAGGGCGCGCCAGCGCCCGGGAAGCGTGAGGTCGGCGTCTACGGGCTTCTCGCCTGACGCGCCGCCGCCCTTCGCCGCGAGCGCGGCCTCGACCTCGGCGCGCCACGCCTGGACGGCCTTGCCGAACGCGGGGCGCTCCTCCTTCGGGACGTCCTTCATCGCCTTGATGAGCGCGGGAATCGAGCCGTTGCGGCCGACGTACTTCACGCGAAGCGCCTCCACGGCGGCCGCGTCAGCCGCAGCCGCGATCTCCTTCAGGCTCTCCGCCTTCGCATTCTCGAGTTCTGCCAGAGTCATTTTCGCTCTCCAGATTTTTGTCGCGTATTATACCCTTTTTCGGCGAGCGGCTCAACCATAGACATCGCCCGCTCTTCTGCCGTCACAGCTTGTTGCGCTGGATCTTTCCTGAAACCGTCTTGGGAAGCTCGTCGCGGAAGACGACGATGCGCGGATACTTGTAGGGAGCCGTGTGCGTCTTCACGTAGTCCTGGATCTCCTTCTTGAGCTCTTCGGTGCCCTCCTTGCCCTTCACGAGCTTGATCGTCGCCTTCACGACCTGCCCGCGGACGGGATCTGGCGCGGCAGAAACGCCGCACTCGACGACGTAGGGAAGCTCCATGATGACGTTCTCGATCTCAAACGGCCCGATGCGGTAGCCGGAAGACTTGATCACGTCGTCCGCACGGCCGACGTAGTGGTAATATCCGTCCTCGTCCTTCCACGCGAGATCGCCCGTGTGGTAGCAGCCGTGGCGCCACGCCTCCGCCGTCTTCTCCTCGTCCTTGTAGTAGCCGACGAAGATGCCGGGATGCGGGTTCGAGCGCGGGGTCCTGACGACGATCTCGCCGTGTTCGCCGGCGGGAACGGAGTGCCCCTCGGGATCGACGAGGTCGATGCCGTAGTCGGGAATCGGCTTGCCCATCGCACCCGGCTTGATCTCGTCGCCGAAGAGCGTCCCGAGCGCGCACGTCGTCTCGGTCTGGCCGAAGCCCTCGTAGATGGAAAGGCCTGTCGCGCGCTTGAACTGCGTGAACACCTCGGGGTTCAGCGCCTCGCCCGCCGTCGTCGCGTGGTGCACCGACGAGAAGTCGTACTTCGAGATGTCCTCTTTTATGAGCATGCGGTACATTGTCGGCGGCGCGCAGAAAGTCGTGATGCCGTACTTCGCGAACATCGGGAGGATCTGCTCTGCGTGGAAGCGCGCGAAGTCGTAGACGAAGAGAGCCCCCTCGCACATCCACTGGCCGTAGAACTTGCCCCAGCTCGCCTTGGCCCAGCCAGTCTCGGAGATCGTGAGGTGCAGCCCGTCGCGCTCGACCTGGTGCCAGTACTTCGCGGTGACGAAGTGCCCGAGCCCGTAGAGATGGCTGTGGAGCGCCATCTTGGGATACCCGGTCGTGCCGCTCGTGAAGAACATGAGCATCGGGTCCTTCCCTCCGGGGGCGTCCGGCCCGCGCCCGAAGACGCGCGAGAAGCCGACGTATTCGCGGTCGAAGCTCTTCCAACCCTCGCGGTCGCCGTTGACGATCATCTTGATGAGGGAGTATCCGGGCTTCTCCTTCGCGATCTCGGCCTCGGCAAGCTCGGCCTCGTGCGCAACATCGCCGTCGGCAGTGCAGACGAGGGCCTTGACGTCCGCCGCCTTGAAGCGGTAGACGAGATCGTGGTCCTTGAGCTGGCTCACTGCGGGAATCACTATCGCGCCGATCTTGTGGAGCGCGAGAACCGCCGGCCAGTACTGCCAGTGGCGCTTCAGGATGAAGAGAACCTTGTCGCCCTTCCCGATGCCGACCGACCTGAAGTAGTTCGCCATCTGGTTCGAGATGTCGCTTATCTCGCGGAACGTGAAGTGGCGCTCGGTGAAATGATCACTGACGTGCAGCATCGCGAGCTTGTCGGGATAGCGGTTGGCTATCTCGTCGATCACGTCGAAGGCGAAGTTGAAGCGCTCGGTGTTCTTGAACTTCACGTGCTCGAGATGGCCCGACGCGTTCTCCTCGCACTCGACGAACTTGTCGACGACGAGCGGCACCTTCTCGTGGCGCGGCCGCACCGTCTCAAGGCCGAGATGCGTATCTCCGCCCTCGCCCGCCATCACCATCGCGAGGAACGTGACGCCGTTCGGGTCGGTCGCGAGCATGCCGTGCGGCGTCGAAGAGCGGTAGTAGATCGAGTCGCCTTCGTGAAGCTCCTCGACGTGCTCGCCGACGCGTATCTTCATCGAGCCCTTGAGGACTATGTCGAACTCCTGCCCTGCGTGGGTCGTCGTGGAGATGGGCTTGTCCAAGAGCGCCGGGTCGTACTTGTAGGTGACCCAGTAGGGAGTGCCGAGGCGGTTCTGGAACATCGCCGCCTGGTTACGGATGTCCATGTGCGTCTCGTGAGCCGTAAGAGGGCCCTGCCCCGCGCGCGTCACTTCATAGCCGGAGAGGTGGGCGCTATGGCCCTTCAGAAGCGCGTTGATGTCGACGCCGAACGTGATCGCGCACTGATGGAGGAAGTTAAACGTCGGGTCGAGCTTCCCGGCCTCAACCGCCTTGTAGTCCTCGACGGAGACCTCCGTCTTCTCCGCCATCTGCTCAACAGAATACCCGATGATCTCGCGCATCTCGCGTATGCGCGCGGCCATCTCGATCAGATTCTTTTCCGATTCTTCGCTCATGTTGCCATCGACTCCGGGCTAACATGCTGTCGCACATCGCCCTATTTTGGTGAATTGATATATTATATCATATTTCACCGAATCGGGGTGTCTATGCCGAGAAAGTCGGATCGAACGAATAGCCGACGCCGCGGACAGCGCGTATCGCCCGCCCTTCCGCGGCAAGTTTGCCGCGCAGATCGTGCACAATGACGCTGAGGAGGTTGTCGCTCACGTCTGCCCCGGAGCACAGCTTCGCGAGAAGCCAGTCACGCGAAAGCACCTCGCCCTTCCTCGACACGAGAAGCCGCATAAAAGCGACCTCCCTCGCGTAGAGCTGCGCCGTCTCGCCCGTGGAACGCCTCATCGAAAGCTTCGCGGCATCCACGCGCCACTCGCCGAAGCCAAAGTCCCCGCTCGGCTCGTCGACGCGCGACCTGCGAAGCGCCGCCTCGACGCGCGCGAGGAGAAGCGAAGCGGGAAGCGTCTTCACAATGTAGTCGTCAGCGCCGTAGCCGAAACCCTTCAGCTGGCTCTCCTCGTCGCCGAGCGCGGAGAGAAACAGCACCGGAACGGAGGGGTCGGTCTCGCGTATCGCGGCGCAGACGGCAAAGCCGTCGGACTTCGGCATCATGACGTCGAGAAGCACAAGGTCAGGCCTCGACTCGCCGAAGAGCCTCAGCGCCTCAGCGCCGTTCTTCGCCTCGCGCACCGCATAGCCCGCGTCGGCGAGAATCCCGGAAACGCCGCGCCTGACCGTTCTGTCGTCGTCGGCGACAAGTATCTCGGCTTTCATCTCAGCGCCCATCCACCAAGCACCCAGTCATGCATCCGGCTGTCCGTCGGCGGGGAACAGCCTTGCGAGCACCTGTTCGGCAGGAGTGTACGACTTCTTGGCGTTGTTGCACTCCTTGCAGCACGGGACGCAGTTTCCGCGCGTCGACCTTCCGCCGCGCGAAACGGGAACGACGTGGTCGAGCGTCAGGTTCTCGGCTCCGACCTTGCGGTGGCAGTAGTGGCATTCGCCTTTCGCTATGAGCGCACGCCACCAGCCGGTCTTGCGCAGCTCGCGCGCCTTCTCGCGCTCGCGCCGCACATGCTCCGGATCGGGATTGAGATCGAGCCAGTCGTCCATTGCCGGCAGCCGCTCCCGCCGAGGTCAGTCCTCGGCTGGGACGGCGGGCGCAAGCGTCTCGAAGTCGGCGGTCGCGCCCACGTAGCCGGACATGACCTGCTCGAGCCCCGCACGGACGCGCGGGAACTCCATGTTGAGCCAGAACTCAAGCGCGGGCTTCTTGTAGTCGTACTTTTCGGCCGCATTCACGAAGAGCGCGGCGACGACGAGCGCGATGCCAGCGTCGACGAGCTTCCTCGCCGAGAGGTCGTGGTATGTCTTCGAGTCTTCGCGGCCCTTCACGTATTCGATCGCGTCGTCGAGCGCCTTCAAAAGCGCCGTCATGCGCGGATGCTCGCCGTGCCAGTCCTCCTTGCCGAGGATGTCGGCGACGACCTCCTTGACGAGACCGCCTGTGACGCCCGCGATCGCGGCGCCCGCGTTGCCCATCGCGGGGACAGGGCCCCAGCCGTCTATGAATATCGGGCTCAGGGCGATGTTGACGAGAACGCCGGCCACGCCGCAGACCGAGACCCACCCTGTGCGTCCCTGGCCGGTGAGGAGTCCGGCAAGAACGCCGCTCAGGATCGTGAAGAATCCGCCGGGGACGTAGATCGCGATATACGCTTTCTCCCCCGCGGCGACTTCCGGCGCATGCGCCGCGACGTCGACAAGCGCGAACGCAGCAAACGCGAGGAGCACGAGGAGCGGAATCGAGAGGACCGAAAGCCACACTCCCTGCGCGAACGCCCTGACCGCATCGCGTCCGCGTCCGGCTCCGTGAAACTGCGCGACGTAGACGGAGGTGTAGCCGATTGCCGCCGAAAGAAGGCAGACGAACATGACGGAGACCATTGACGCCGAAAGGGAAGCCTGCAGCGCGGCGCATCCTCTCTGGGAAAGGAGGAAACGCTCCCAGATGCTGTTCGCCGCGTAGACAAGCTGCATGGCGGCAAGCGGCAGGACGACCTTAAGCGTCTCCTCGAAGCCACCTCTCACCTTGATCTCGCATTTGCCGAACATGGCGATATTATATCATTTACTGAACGGCGGAAAGGACAAGACAGTCGATGTCGGGCAGCATGGAGTCGCCGAAGACCTTGACTTCGTTGTCGCCCTTCTTGAAGTCCACCGTTGCAGAAAGCCCCTTGAGCGGAACGCTCTTGCCGTTTACGGAAAGGCGGACCCCTTCCGAGCCCTCTCCGACGACGCGCAGCGCGAGGTCACACGTCCCGCCCTTCGCGCTCCAAACGCGCTTCCATACAAGCGGCCCGCCCTTTCCGCCGACCTGCGCCGCGACAACGCCGCCCGAAGCGTTCGGGACCTGCTTGTAGTAGGCCGTTCCCGCGGCAACGGGGTCCGTGAGTTCCTGGTAAGTTTCCATCCACGCAGTCTCGGCTTCGTATACGCGGCGCTCAAGGCGCTTCTCTGCGGCGAGACGGTAGATGCGCGTGGCGTGCCCGGGAACGACGGCCTTGAGCGTCCCCTCTACTGGCGCGAGGTCCTTCATCTCGAAGAGGTCTCGCACGGCGACCTTGCCGGCAAGCTCGATGTCCTTGAGGTCGATGCTCATCTCCCGGTTCGCGTTCTCGGTGTTGAGAAACGCGACAGCGCGAGTCGTGCCCTGATACGTCTCGATGTCCTTCACGAGTACATATGTCTCGCCGTCGCGTTTGGCGACGTACGCCTGGAGGCAGAGCGGATCCTGGTCGAGCGCAATGAGCTCGCGGTTCTTGAGAAGGTCCATCGCGTAGCTCTTCCCCTTTGAATAGCGCAGCTGCTGGAGGTCGCATCCGATGAGAAGAGGCGAAGCCATCATGCACCAGATGCCGAAGTGCGTCTTGTCCTCCTCTTTGGCAAGTCCGCGCCCGACCTCGAGCATGTCCATGTCGTTGAAGGCGCCGGGACCGGCGTAGGCCGAGAGATAGAGCGCCTGGTGGATGATGTCGTTGACGCTATTCCACCGCGGCGCAATGTCGTGGCTCATGCGCCAGGAGCTGCCGATCTCGCCGACCCAGGTGCCTGGATAGTCCCAGCGGCAGATGTTGATCCTCACGCCCGGCTTCACTGCGTCGAATGTCTTGCGGATGAGCGTGTAGCGCTCCTTCGCGTCCATGTCGACCTTCGCCGTGTTGCCGCGCTTCGTGCCGCCGCAGAAGTCGATCTTGATGAAGTCGAAGCCGAGCTCCTTGAAGAAATACTCCGCGTCCTGGCGCTCGTGGTTCCAGAGCCCCACGCCGATTCCCATCTTGTCGTTGTCGAAGATGCTGCCGCAGGTGTTCTCGCCGCCGTCGGAGTAGATGCCGGCCTTGAGGCCGAGCGAATGGATGTGGTCGACGACGGGCTTGAGTCCGTTGGGGAAGCGCTTCGGGTGCGTCTTGAGCCGTCCATTCTCGTCGCGTCCGCCGAAGTAGCCGTCGTCGATGTTGATGTATACGTACCCGCACTTGTCGAGCTCCAGCTCCTTGACAAGGTCGGCGTGGTGCTTGATCGTCCCCTCGCTGATGTTGACGCGGAATGCGTTCCACGAGCTCCAGCCCATCGTCGGGGTCTCGACGTCCGCCGCTCCGGACTCGACGACAAGAAAAAGCACGATGGCCGAGAGTATGTATTTCATGTTCGTTTCCCTTACTTCACTTCACCGACGAAGATGCGTTCTGCGACTTGGACTCGCCGCCAGTCGGCTTGAAGTTGCCGAGAACGGCCACTTGGTTCTCGCCCGGCGGAATAAAGCCGTGCTCCGAGCCCTGCACCCAGCTGATGGATTTCTTGCCGGGAACGGCGTTATAGTACAGAGCAAGGCCAGACGGCGGGCAAGTGTAGTCGCCGAGTCCGGCGCGTGTGATTTCGACAGGGCACTTCGCGCGGCGAATGTGGTTCACGGCGTCGTAGTAGTCGAGCCCCTTCCCGTAGGGGATGTGCCAAGGCCCACGCAGGCGTCCGCTCTTCCCTTCGGGCATGCCGAGGTCGCAGCCCCAGGTGATCGACGGGCGCGCAAGCGTGACGCCAAGCCCGAGTCCTGCGGCCCAGCTCGTCTGGAGTCCGCCCTGGCTGCCGCCTTCGGCGATGAGCGACTTCCCGTTCCATTCGGGAAGCGACTTCACGTACTCGATCGCGCGCATCACGCGAAGCGCCATACCGTTGAAGTAGCACGTGTCAGGATCGGCGTTCTCCTTCGCGTTGAAAACATATCCCTTGCCAGAGGTGTTGATCGACTTGAAGAATCCGTCGTAGTAGCCATGGTGATGTCCGAGCTCGTAGCCGTGCGCGTTGATCTCGAGGAATATCTCGCGGTTCGCGACGCAGGGACCCGCCGCCCAGTCGGGACGCGCCTGCAGGTAGTCTCCGTAGCCCTGAAACGCGACGCGCGCGCCGCAACTCTTCTTCGCGGCACCCTCGGGGATGTAGAGGTAGCCGGTCGCAGGACGCGGCCCCGCGCACGCGATGGAGACCGCGTAGACCTTGCAGCCGCCAACAGTCGCGACTTCCTTGCGCTCGGCTGAAAGCGGCACCTCGGCGAGGCGCGCCTTCTGCTTCTTCCAGTAGGCGTCGAAGTCCTTCGGCTCCGGGTTCTCCATCGCAATCTGATCGACGGCAACGCCCGCGCCGCCGTCAAAGAACACGGACTTCTCCTTGTACCAGTTTTCGCAGCCAGGCGCGGGCTTCGAGCGCTGCACCCACCATCCACCACCGCCGACGACACGGGCCTCGAGACGGACGAACCCTGCGCGGTCCATCTTCGTCGTGACGACGCATGTCTCGCCGACCTTGAGGGGAGTCTCGCCCTCCTTCACAAGGCCGTCATCGCCCGTCCGTTTCCAGCGGACACGGTAGCGGTTGTCCTTCGGCACTTCGGCAAGATTCTCGGTCCTGAGCGTAAAGACGATCGGCTCGCCGATCTTGTACCCGACGGGGTTCGCCTTGTCGGTCGCTCCCTTGAGGTTGACGATGTCGAATGGATTTGGCCCGGCAAAAAGCGCGAGCGGAAGCGTAATGAGCGCGGCGGAAAGTAGACTGGCGATTTTCATGGTTGAAATTATATATCAAATTCGAACACTGTGATGTCAAATTCGTCCACTAATTATTATGTATTTGAGAAAGACTAGTACAAGAACCCGAAAAGCCACAAGGGGATTCTGCATCCCCGCCCGACTTCGATGCCGTCCAATGCGAGATAGCTGTCCGGCAAGTCCTTGATCTGCTCGAACGTTTTTCTTTCCCCTCCTATTTCGAAAAGATGTCGTCCGTCGACAATGCTGTCACCGCGCGAAGGGAAGGCTGTCGTATTGCGAACCGAAAGCTGGTTGTTGAAAAACACTTCGCGGAGCGTTCCCTTGTCTGGATCGGGCGTAAGCGCGCACATCAAGTTTGTGTTGTCGCAAAAGAGCTTGCTCGGCGAACAAAGGCGCTTCAAGGCATCGGCGTCTTCCGCCAACATTCCGACTAATCCTGCCCGGCGGAGTGCATGCAAGACCTTGAGCCCCTGCTTGCGATCCATTTCAAGGCCCTGGCACAACTTGGAATTGTTCGGCGTCCGAGGGGTTGATTCTGCAAGTATCGTCAGCATCCTCCTCGCTTTGTGAATGGTTTCCGGCGTGACGTCCTCGACCTTGGGCAAATCGACATCCAGAACCTGGTTCACCACCTGAAGAAGTTTTCGATGGAAATGCCGAAGGTCCTCGCGATAGAACGGATAGTAACCATGCTCAAGATACTGTTCGAACTTTGGCACGACTTTTACAGTTGAGACAACCGCCTCTGCAATGGACACATGATTTTTCAGGATGTCGCCCAGTTTCTGAACTGGGAATCTACCACACCCCTCAAACTCCAGAAATTCCCTGAAGGACATTCCGGCAAGTGAATATTCCACCTGGCGGCGAGAAAGATCCGCTTTCCCTTGCGCGAGGCGCAGAATCGAAGATCCCGTATAGGCAATCTTCAAGGTCTTGAAATTGTCATACAAGGCCTTGATCAGATTCTGCCAATCTGCGAGATAGTGTATTTCGTCGATGTAGATGCTTTCACCGCCGTGTCTTACATGATGCTGGGATAGTTCGTATAACTCCTGAGCGTTCAGCCACACGTTGTCAACGGAAACATAGAGTGCTGTATCCGATTCATTTCGATTCTCTCTCAAATGCTGAAGAAGCATCGTCGTCTTTCCAACTCCGCGAGGGCCGTCAAGGGCGACCACCCTTGAATCCCAATCAATCTCATCAAAAAGATAGCGATGAAACGACGTTTCGGTCTCGCGAATGCGATCAGCGGACATGTCATAAATCATTTGAACGCTCTCTTCAGTCATGGCATTGCTCTCCAATGTGTAGTTTGCAAACCACGTAATTTCGCAATTATCGTGGTTTTAAAACAACGATATTGTATCATATCACGCACAAGGGCGCAAGAGCACATCTCAGGAGAAAAACGCGGCGGCGTTGAACAAAGCCAACGCCGCCGTGAAACACCGAGGAAAACGAGGGAGGGTTCCCGGTGCGCAAATCGCCGTTATCTGACTATGATGATGGTGCCAGCATTGCCCTTCTTCGTGACAGTGACGGCATAGCTTCCGTCGGGCTGGGCGACATCATACTGGACCTTGAAACCTTGAGTCACATTGGCAAACCTGCCAGAAAGCTGCCCCTCGTGGTACTTGATGATCGGATAGGGGACGCCGTTCGCCACCCTGCCCGCCGTTGTCACGGAAAGCGCGCCGGCGAGCGTGACGCCGAGATAGCTGCCGGAGCTCGTCGTTTCGGTCAGGTCCACGTAGGACGAGGCACCGCCGTCGTGGAGCGCGACCTGCAGCTCCGCGCCGTCACGGAAGACGAGGTCCGTCAGGTAGGCATGGTAGGAGAACTTGATGCAGCCGCGGCGCCCGCCGTCGTAGTCCACGACGCCCGGCGCGAGGATGCCCTTGTCGCCCACAACGACCATCCCCTTCTTGGTCGCGTCCGTCCAGAACTCGTCCCCGTCCGGAACGCCCAGGTAGAGGAAGGGCGTCTGCTTCTGGTGGGTCCACGTGGACACGCCCGCGAGCCCGCGGTAGGCGAGCCGGATGTTGTGGTCGGCCGCGCTGAGCGTGCCGCCGCGCATCTCGAGGACCGCGTTCGTGGCGGCGACCCCGCCCTTCAGCGTGAAGGCGCCTCCGGGAATCATGGAGAAGAGGCCGGTGAAATCGGCGTAGTTGGCGCGCGAGGGATACCCTGGCCCCGAGGCGTTGAGGGCGAGCATCGGCTTCGTCGGTTCCGTGTTGCCCGAGGTCGCGTAGTCCGTTTGCAGGCGGACGTCGCCGTTGCCGGTTCCATCGCAGAAGGCGCTCGGTCGCGCCAGCCGGAACGTTCCGTTCGCCACGGCGACGTTATAGAGGGCACCCGCGGTCCGTTCGCGGCAGACGCCGCTCTGCACCGTGACCGTATGGCCGCCCAGGTCCAGGTTCGCGCGCCCGAGGAGGACCGCGTTCACCGTGACGTCGGCGGAAACCGCGGTCGCGTTCGTGATGCAGACATTGTCCAGGGCGGTCGCGCCGGCGAACGAATCGAGCATCGTCGAATCCGGGATGGCGCGGATCGTGCCCCCGTCGAGCGTGCAGGCGCCGCATCCCCACGCCTTCTTGATGGAGTTCTCCGAAAGCTGGAACTGCGTGCAGACGGGGATCTGCGGGCCGGGATCCGCGAGCGTGTCCGTGCCGCCGACCATCTCGATGCCCGTCGTGTCCGCGAAGGAGACGATGCCGTCGCGGACGTTCACGACCGGCAGGCCCGAACCGTCCCTGGCCTCGAACGAGGCGAAGGTCGCGGTGACGGCGTAGTTCTGCGCCAGGTCGATCACGCTGGGGCCGCCGATCGCCGTCAGCTTGCCGAAGGAGAACGCCTTGTTGTTGTAACCCTTGATCGTGAGCGTGCCGCCGTCGACGAGCGTGACGGCCGTGCCAGAGAAGTCGCCGTTCGCGCCGGCGGCGGCGTGCATGACGGCAAGGCTTCCCTGGTTCTCGACCACGAGATGCCGGATGCCGCCCAGATCGGCGAAGTTCATCGTGGTCTCGACCGAGTCGAGGACGACCGTTCCGCCGCCCGCGCCCGCGAACGCGAACGTCCCGTCGACGGAGAGCATCCGCTTGGTCGACATCCAGTTCGAGCGGAACTCGTGCCTGCCGACGGAGCTGATTGTGAGGTTCGCGACCGTGACATTCGCCGAGAGCTCGATGGAGGAGTCGGCGTCGCCGATGACGACGCTCGACGCCGCGCTCGGCGCGCCTGCGGCACCTGCTTCAGCCGTGGCCCACATTGCGGAATCCGACCAGGTGCCGGCACCGCCCTTCCAGGTATAGGTGGCCGCATCAGAAATCGTCACAGCCGTCGCCGCCGTGTCATTCGTCCAAACGTCACCGTCGTAGGTCGTGATCGCACGAATGGCGACATAACAAGGTCCGGGCGATCCCGTATAGGGATCGAAGGCAATCTGATCGCCTGCAGGTCTTGAGCTGGGACTGACCGTCTGGACAGTCGCAAGGTTGTCCGCAGAAGAACCGACCAGGAGCTCAACCGATGTCGTGCCAAGCCCCCAGCTATCCACAGTGCCCATTACCGTCATCAGGCAATTTTGCATTGCGATTGAAAGTGTGTCGGAAAAACGCGTCGAAGCTGCAACGAAAAACGAATTCGTCGCAGACCACCCAGTTTGCGGCGTCGCGGCGTTGTTCACGGCCTTGAAGGCGTAGTAATAGGTCGTGCCGTAGGAGAGGCCCGTTAGCGTTGCGGAAATCGGATCGGTCGCGTCGTCATAGGTTCCGACCGGCGCGGAGGACCCCAGTTCGGGAGTCGTGCCGTATTCAAGCGTGACGGTCGCGGAAGATGCGTTCTCGCCAAGGGCGGCGAGCGAGCCAGTAATTGTCGCAGTAGTGCCAACGACGGAGTCACTATCAGCCGCAATGATCGGTGCGACAATGCGGGGAACATAGTAGAATTCAAGTTCGTCCAGTTCAACATGCGCATCGCCGTTCTTGGTCGGGACACCGCCAAGCGACGTGCAGTAGAACCGATAGTATTTGTACGCAGTTTCGTTATCAAACTTGAAATAGCGATATGCGCACTGCGTCCAGCCCGTCTCGTTCTCACGGGTATCGAGATTCGTCCATGTCGTGCCATCGGCAGAGGCATCGAATGTCCAGGCCTTGGGGCATTTTGTTCCGTTGCCCCACACGCCATATGTAGCCACACCGATCGCATTCACCGTAGTTGCCTCGTTGAATTTGTAAACAATCCAGCGCGGCGAGGTCTGGTTCCAGTCTGTCGCGCCGCCAGCAGAAGGTATCAGCGCCTCAGTATTGGCCGTCTTGTCGTCGAAATGGCACATGCCGTCAAACGCCTTGGAAGGCTGGTACCAGCCTTCGGTGGCGTAGGCGCCCGAATAGGAATCCACCGCACCTGAATCAGACGTGGTGAGGTCGTCGGAGGCGCCGACGGGCTTGGTCGCCGATCCGGTCGTCGCGCCCACCGCAGCTGTTGATGAGAGGACAAGCGCCGCGAGGGCGCAAAGAACCGGTAGTTTAGATGTCTTCATGGTGTTTTTCCCTTCAGCTGTTCATGCCTTCACAATAAAGTGTATCAAATTTAAGCGCCGTGACATTTATTTTCATTCACGATAATCTTCGTTTTCATTCTTGATGCCCGCATGAAAATTCGGTATACTTTTCGACATGGGCAAGAACGACATTCATTCCAAATGGGTGATCATCACCGACGGCACGAACATCTTCGACTCGGAGATTCGCGCGGGCGCGGTGGAACTCGCACACGAACGCGGCTTCCACAACATGCAGATGCGGAACGACGACTTGATCATGGACACGGTCTACTTAAGAAAAGACCTTTTCAAGTCGGGCAACGCCGGACTCATTTGCCATGCCGTGGACATCGCCGCGCTGAAGTTCGCGGCCAAGTCGGGAATACCGATCGTCCTGCTCGGCGAAGAGTCCGCCCCCGAATGGCGCAAGGCCGCCGGAGGAGCCGTAGCGGTCTGCTCCGTGGACAACGAGGACATCGGACGGCTTGCGGCCGACTATCTCTACGGGCAGCGCAGATTCAGAAGCTACGTGTTTGCGGACAACTCGCGCGACGAGCATTGGGACTGGTGGAGCATGCGCCGATACAAGGCGTTCTCCGACACGCTCGCCGAACACGGACACATCGGCGAAGTCCGCAGGGTTCCAGTCTACCTTCCCCTTTCAACCCCCGACGAGGACGCGAAGCGCTTCTTCGAGGCAATCACGGACCTTCCGCGTCCGATCGCGGTCTTCGCGTGCAACGACATCGTGGCGAAGAGCGTCGTCGGGTTCCTCGACATGGATTCGGTCCGCATGCCGTTGGAAGCGGCCGTCCTCGGCGTGGACGACGACCGGGAACTGTGCGAGACGGCCGCAGTGAAGATCTCGTCGATAAGGATCGAGCACAGGCGGCTCGGGCGCACCGCAATGACGCTGATGCTGCGGATGCTCCAAGGCGGCAGCCATCACGACAAGACCATACTTTGCCCCGCCCTGCGCGTCGTGGAGCGCGAGTCCACGCGCCGTCTCGCGCCTTCGAATCCGAGGGTTTCGGCCGCGCTGGACTTCATCCGCACGGCGAACGTGCGCGAACTCTCGGTCAATAGCGTGACAAAGGCGGCAAATGCGTCCCACACGTACCTCGCGACAAACTTCAAGAAAGAGACGGGACTTACGATACTGGACGCAATCCACGAAAGGGTGGTGGACGAAACAAAGCGACTCTTGACCGATACGGACATTCCGATCTCGATCATAACCGAAGAGATGGGCTTCAAGTCCGCGTCGGGACTCTACGAGCTCTTCAAGAAAAAGACGGGCTCTACGATGTCAGAATTCCGAAAGAACCGCCCGCTGTTGTGACCAAGGATAGTGCCCAATCCAAGGAAACGCGTAGCACAAGGAGACGCGTAAACATCACGCCGGCTCGACGAGCGGATCGTCGATGCCGCGCTTTGCGGGATCGTAGTTGACGCCAACGTAGAAGACCGGAAGCGACGTATCGAGCCACGGATTGCCGTATTCCTTCGTGCGCGCCTGACCGAGCGCCTCGCGCGGCGTCTTGCCGTACTTGAACTCGAAGACGTAGGTTCCTGTCTTGTCCTGCAAAACCGCGTCCGCCCTTCCGCGCGCGCTCTGACGCTCGCCGGAGATGTCCGCGCCGACCAGCTTCATGAAGAGGAGAAAATAGCGTTTCGCCTCCTTCTCGTCCTCTATCTTCCATTCGTGCGGAACCGCCGCGAAGGCGGCCTTCAGGTTCTTCTTGAGCAGCGCCTCCACGCCGCGCCTTAGCAGTCCCTCTCTCGCATCGGCAAGCTGTTCGGTCCAGTCGGACATACCAATGTCCAAAATCGACGACACATAGCCCTCCGCAAGGGAGTTCGATATTTCCATGTTTGGGATTCCAAGGCGAAACGTATTCGTGTCGATCACCTCGGAAATCGTCCGCACGATGTGGCACGGGTTACAACGTCCACAAATTATTGTCATTTTACGGACGGGCGAAAAACACAGTTTCCACGTCCGACAGCCATGCGGATCATCATCACCATTCAAAACCGCAGGATGTCCCCGTCGTCGTCGCTGAATGCACTTGATGCCTCAAGCTGGCGTCTTGCCGTATCGAAACTGTCGCAGGAGAGGCGGCGGCTGAAATCGCGCAGACGGTTCATGGCGGCAATCAGCACGTCGGGATCTCCATTTCTCGACAGCCGCCTCAACGCCCCGATGTAGTCCTGTCGGAACACCGTCGGCACAAGAACCTTTGCTTGTCCCGCCGAGACAAGCTCCGCATTCATCATAAGCCGTGAAATCCGCCCGTTGCCATCCTCGAATGGATGCACCTCGCTCGTCATGAACAGCATGAAAAGCGCACGGGCAAAAGGATGACGGAGCGCTCTCGCCATGTCAAACCCCCTTTTCAATGTGCCGCGAACACAGTCCACCGAAACAAAGTGCGTTTCGCCAGCCCTGTTGTCGTGCGTTTTGAACATCCCTGGACGAGACGCGGGACGACCGGACATTACGACACGATGGCGCTCACGTAGAAGTTCCAAGAAACCTTCCGCGTCTTTCGCCGTGCGGGACATCTCGGCGTGGTTTGACGCGATGGCGAAAGTGCCAAGTATGTCATGGCTGTCCGCATCACGCGAAGGGATGCTTACTCCGGTCTCGACAATCCGCCTTGCCTCATCCAACTCAAACACTGTGCCCTCTATGTAGTTCGAGAAATAGCTCTCAAAGAAGGCAAACGTCGAAAACGAGGTCTGCAACACATTCGGATCGGGGAAGTCGGGGAATGCAGTCGAGTTTAGTTTCGCAAGAAGCGCTCCGAAAAGCTCAATCCGAGCGCTGTCGAACGGCTCCCCTGCGGCTCGTGCCAGCGCAACCTTGGACGTAAGCACATCCGCAGGACGAGTGGACAGGAGTGCGCCTATCATTCTGTCAAGGCGGTCAAATTCCCGCCGATGTCCTGTCTGCGACGCAACAACCCTTGCATCGTCCCGCAGTTTATTGAGCGCCGTCTCGCCCCCTGCCGCAAACTCGGCCTCAAGCCGCGACTCCAGCGACTCCGCGTCCTGACACTTGGCGACACCACCTTGAGTCTTGTCTGGCTCAAGATTCTCAAGCATGGCGCGAGCAAGCGACGAGACGCCGAGATTTCCGAGAAACGGATAATCAGACTCCAACGACGCCGGCGTGGAGAGGAAATGAACCGTCACTCCGGGAAGACAAATCTTGCGTGTGTACTTGTAGGCGAGAAACACATGTCCATTGTGCGGGGCGTACTCGAATGCCGTCCTATGGCTCAGCCGAGCCCCAGGCCATAGATTGCCCGCTATCGTCCACAGATTGCGACGTATGATATTTTCGGCGGAATCCGTGAGGTTTGTCGTATAGATACGGGGTGCAAGGCGTTTTACCCGACCTTCATGCTTCAAACGCAGCAACAATTTTGCCACATCGGAACGCGATGATCCGATTATGACTTCATTAAGCGATTGAAGATTTTTTTCCAACATGGCTGCCTCTCCGCTCTTTTCTGGAAATATTTTTCCAACATTATACCACATTTCGGTGGTAACATTCAATCTTCAGCCCTATATTATGATGATTGCCACGCAAGTCGGCAGCCATTGCAATCTATTACAACGATTAGAGAAAAAAGTAAGATAGACTAGGTTATAATCGCAAAGTAGCCACTGCAAACGGCACGAATGGACACTATTGTCATTTTAGTACCGTAATTTTCTCAAGACATGATAAAACGCGGCGGCGCTGGACAAAGGCCAACGCCGCCGTAAAGCACCGGGGAAAACGAGGGCAGGTACCCGGTGCGCAAATCGCCGTCATCTGATTATGATGAGAGTGCCAGCACGTCCACCAGTAATTGACACCTGCATCTTCTGGGCCTGTTCTGTTTCTTGATCAGCCCCGTCTGCCCAGGTGTAGATGACGGAATCGATATCGGCCTTCAGCCCGTTAACCGTCACCTTCGAGTTGTCAAGCCGCTTGACATTGTTGCCGCAATTCACGAGCGTATAGAGTCGTGTCCCCTTGAGCTTTCGCCCAGGAGAATCCTTGAGGATGTTGATCGTCGCCTCTGCACCGCCAGGGAAGTTCATGGCATCCGCGCCATAGGCAATGAGGCCGAGACCCGTCTTCCACGAGCTGGCAAAGTTGTATTGCGTTTCATAGTCCGTCTCGGGAAGTTCCACGTCAACGGTCATTCTGCCATTCGAAGAGAATCCACTTCGAGGAGACAACTGCGCATGGCTGCCTCGGGCAATGAGGTGGAACCCATCGCCCAACTGTATAGTATTCCATGAAAATGCGTTTGAGTCATCCAGCTCTATGGTGCAGTTCTTGTTTAGGAAAGTAATATGGTCGCCGCTTTCATAGCAACTACGCCCAGTCATCTTAAGCGACGCATTATCACCCTTCGAGGCCGTGGAGCCCGTTTTATATTTCACCCCGTCCAAGAGACAGAGACTGGCCCCAGCCGAGAACCACGTCTTACCAGTCTCCGCAGTGGCTCCGCCCTGCGCGTCAATCACAACGGTCGAGTTCTCGCCAATGCTGAATGAACCATCGCTACTGTCCGTCGCCTTCAGCATCGTGTCCTGAGCGAGAATCAGCTTCACCGAAAGATCTGCCGCCGAAACGTCAATCCTCTTCACCTCTGTCGATGCGGCCAGCGAGACCACGCCCGTCGTTCCGGACGCGAAGCAAGCGGTGCTACTCTCCGTGGGATAGCCAAGAGCGCCCGCTTCTGATGTTTCCCACTTGGTGGAATCATTCCAGTTTCCGGTCCCGCCCTTCCAGGTGTACGTCGCTTCATCGGCCAGTGTCTGCATGGCGGTCTCAGTAGTGCGAACCCATTCGAGATTGTCATACGACGTTGTAGCGCGGATGGCAACATAGCAGGCACCTGGATTCCATGTAAATGGATCAAAAACCACCTCCATGTTCTGTGGCTCCGTAGCAAGGTTGACGGTCTGGGTGACCACAAGATTGTCCGCCGAGGTGCCGACGAGAAGCTCGACCACCGTCGTGCCGACGCCCCAGTCAGTCATCTTGCCCGTCACAGCCATCTGGCAGTTCTGGACCGCGAGCCCGAGCGTGTCGGAGAAGCGCGTCGAGGCCTCGACGACGAAGGAGTTGGTCGCCGACCACGCCGTTTCGGGCGTCGGGGCGTCGTTGACGGCCTTGTAGGCGTAGTAGTAGGTCGCCGCGGGCGTGAGGTTGTTCAGCGTGTCGGAGAGGTTCGCCGTGGCAGTGCAACGCGTCGGCCCGACGGCGGTGCCGCTTTCGACGTCCGCGGTCGATCCATAGTAGAGAGTGACATCGGCATACGCCGCGCCAGTGCCGAGGCTGGCGAGCCGCCCCGTGATCGTCGCGGACGCGCCAGACTGCGCCACGCCGATCGCACGAACTGCAAGAGGCGAGGCGGTGCTCGCGCTCTCGACGGCGGCCGGAACCGCGAATGATTCGGACGTCATCGTATCGTAGCAGGCCTTGACCCAGTCGGCGGACTCCGCGTCGCGGTGGATGCGGATTTCGTCGAGCGAGCCGTTCCACCGGTTGCTGCTCTTGTTGCAGGAGGCGATGTAGAGCTTTTCCGTTGGCATGACGACGTTGTTGAGCGTTTGCGACGCCGCGAGGGCGCCGTTCACGTAGAGCTGGACGATTTTATCGGAGTTGTACACGGCGGTCAGATAAACGTTGCCCGAACCAGGGCCGACTCCGGTCGCCGTGTACTGGAACTGGCTCTTGCCGGACGATCCCACCGTGATTTCATCGACGCCCACCTGCTGGGTCAGTTCCCATCCGGTAGAATTTTCCCAGCTCGACATGCAGGAGACCATGCGGGCGTATTGGTTCGCGGCGCCGTCGTATTTCGACCAGGTGGAGACGGTGAGCGTGCTGCCCGAGCCGAGCGTCGTCCACTTGGGGTCCACGTTGTAGCCGAACGTCGCGTTGGCGGAGGCCTTGAAGCATGTGCCGACGCCGAAGGTCGTGGCGGTGTAGCTCGGCGCGGCGGTGGAGGCGTCCGAGACCGTCAGTCCGTTGGCCGATTCCTTGTCCGAACCCGAGAAGTGCCATACGGCGTTGAAGTTCGCGCCAGTCCAGACATCAGCCGCCGCGACGGCAGGAAGCAGAGGAATAGAATCGGAGCCGTAGTACATCGTGAATTCCGTCGTTGTGCCGGTGAGCGATGGAACCTGTACCCAGACGAGCGATGTGCCGTTTGTATCCCAGGTGTCGATCTCGTGGGGGATGACATAGCCATCCGCGTCGGCAAACCGAAGATCGGTGCCATCTTCCGCGCAGTCGTCGTAGGAGAAGCCGGTGGGTGAACCCGCTGCGATCTTCACGAGAACGGGGAAATTCGCGAGCGTCGTCGAACCGGAATAGCCGCTGACGGTGATTGTGCTCTTGTAAGTGAAAAGACTGGTATTGATGTGGGTATCCGCGCCCGTCGTCACCGCGACGACCTCGGACAGCGCTTCGTTGCCGAGATTGTCTACTGCCCGGGCCTGGAGGTAGTACGTGGTGGAGTAGTCCAGCCCCGACAGCGTCTTGGGCATGGTTCCCGACGCCGTCAAGGTCCCGATGGAGGCCGTGGAGGTCAGCGCATCGGCGGCCTTCCCGTAGAGAAGGGTCAGCGTCACCGAATCGGCCCCGTTCTCGAACGCCGTCAGGCGCGTATTGAATTCGATCGTGTTGCCTGAGACCGAAACCCCGATGATCTCCGGCTTGTAGCTCGTGAATGCGGGCTCGACGACACCGGCAACGACGAACGAGGCGTCCGTCATCGTCTTGTAGCTCG
>CACYNF010000034.1:0-23237 GCA_902775595.1 uncultured bacterium
GGTCGATTACGAGGCTCTCAGTGAGATAAGCCATGTCCGACCAGCTATTTGGTAACTGCGGGCTATTTCGTCGAATATGTCCGTGCCGACAATAACGCGCACAGGTGGGTCTGGGTGGACATGGATGCGTTTGGCACGACGATAGATGCCGTTGGGTTGCCTGTGGCCAGTCACCAGCAAGTCGTCACCAACCTTCACGTTAAGTCCAATCACAACGGCATCGACGATGTCGCGGCAACCGACGATTCTGTCACTGGTTTCGTCGAGTTCTCGCCATTTGGCTACAACGGCAATGTTTCAGGCGTTTCCGGCGCACCTGCGGGCAATTCATCCTGCTGCGACTGGAACGACACGCTTTCCACGTCCGGCTCGTACGGCTGCATGCAGGTGCATCGCGTTTTCTCGCCTGCCAAATCGGCTGCGGACGGAGTGACGCGTGGCGGTCAGGTGCTCTTCGCCTACAACAACTGGCAGTCCAGCTCGTCGGCGGCGGAATTCGGAATCGGCAACTTCTCGTCACACTTCTATCGCGGCGCAAACGACGCGCAGACTCTCGACTATACCTACACGGCCAATGCGCCGAAGATGAACGCCTCGGCGTATTCGGTCAAGCGCATTGAGATCTGGACAAAGGCGGCGGGCGGCGAAAAGGCCACATCGACGACGGACTACCCTGTGCCGTATTCGTGGATCGAGGCTTGCTTCCCCAGTATCGTAGGTCAGCCAGACGCAATGTACGAGACAATGGCGAAATCCGCAGGCAACAACGGCTACTCCTATTGGGAAAGCTATGTGCTTGGCCTTGACCCCACTAACGAGACGAGCAAGTTCATGGCGACGATTCGCATGGACGGCACGATGCCAGTCGTCGGGTATTCGCCGACGAACGAAGTGTTGAAGGCGACTGGAGCGATCGAGTACATCCTTCAGGGCAAGCCCGCACTTACGAACGGCTGGCAGAATGTCGAGTTTGACGCGCCCGGCGACACCAACCGCTTCTTCCGCGTCAAGGTGACTTGGTAAGCATGACATTCGTACTTTCACTTCTGCCGATTGCGGTTCTTGTCGCGGCGCTTGTCGTCGTGAAGGCGCCTGCATGGAAGGCGGCTCTTGCCGCGCTTGTGGTTGGGGCCGCCGAGGCGCTTTTCTGGCGAGGAATGTCGGCAGGGGAATTTGCCGGATGTGCGGCACAGGGCGTCTCGACGGGCTTGTTCCCGATAGGGCTTGTCATCTTTGCCGCGCTCTTTACGTACGCGATAACGGAAACCTCGGGGGCAATCGCCGACATAAAAGGCGGGCTTTGTTCGCTATCCTCCGACAGCCGCTTTCTCGCGCTTCTCGTCGCATGGGGCTTTGGAAACTTCATGGAGGGAATGGCCGGCTTCGGCACTGCCGTCGCGATTCCATGCGCGATCCTCGTCGGCGTCGGCTTTGATCCCGCAAGGGCGGTCCTCTGCTGTCTCGTCGCGAATTCGACGCCCACCGCCTTTGGCTCCGTTGGAGTGCCGACGGGCGTCCTTGCAAGCGAGACGGGGCTTGACATCGGCGTGCTGACTTCTTCCATCGTGTTGCTGCAGCTGGCGGTAACGGCGCTTCTGCCGTTTTTCGTTCTTGTCGCGGCGGACGGATGGCGCGCTCTGCGCGAATGCTGGAAGCTCGCGCTTGGCGCTTCGATCGCGTTTGTAGTGCCATGGTGTCTTGCCGCGCGGTTCACTGGGTGCGAACTTCCCGACATCGTGGGCGGAATCACCGTCATGACGCTTTTCGCCTTCCTCGGCAAGCGCGGCGAAACGAATGTGCGCCGACAGCTTTGGGCATGGATGCCGTTTGCCTTTGTCGTCGTTGCGCTTGGCGCCGTTTCCATGATGCCGCCGGAATGGAAGCCGTCGCCGGGAATCGTCGTTCTCTCGGCCGGGGCGCTTGGCGGACTATGCCAGGGAGTGGGGCCTCTGCGGCTTCTCGGCGTTGCGGCGAAGACGGCGAAGCGCTATGCCCTCGCTGTGCTGACGATCTGTACGGTGCTCTCGCTTGCGAAGACGATGGTCGCGGCGGGTTTGACGCGGAATCTTGCCGAAGGACTTGTCGCCGCGACGGGCGGGGGATATGCAGCGGTCTCCGGAATCGTAGGCGCACTTGGAGGTTTCGTCACTGGCTCAGGCACGAGCACAAATGTCCTTTTCGGCGCGTTGCAGGCTTCCGTCGGATCGTCAGACGCAGAGCGGCTTCTATTTGCCGCGGCGAACGTCATGGGCGCGGGAATCGGGAAGATGGTTTGCCCGCAGTCTATCGTGCTCGGATGCGCGGCGGCCGGGCTTGCCGGCCGTGAAAGCGAAGTGATGAAGCGCGCATTCCCGTTTTTCGTCGCCGTCTTGTCGCTTGCCTGCACCGTAGCTTTCTCATTCAAGTTTTTTGACATCATAGGGAGGACACTGCAATGAACATGCAGATGAAACACTTCGCTTCCGCCGCATTGGTTCTCTTTGCGGCGTTGGCCGCGCATTCGTCCGACGCGGTCAAGGTCGCGTGCATAGGTGACTCGATAACGTACGGACTTGGACTTGCCGACCGCGCGAAAGAGTCGTACCCCGCGCAGCTCCAGAAGCTGCTCGACGAGTTTGAGCCCGGCAAGTACGAGGTGAGGAACTTCGGCAACTCCGGGCGCGGCATCTACCTCGACTTGATGCGCGGCAGCGAAAAGCGCGGCTTCCGCTACATGCCCGAGCACAAGGCGGCCCTCGAATGGAAGCCCGACGTCGTCATCTGCAATCTCGGCATAAACGACAACGGCGAATACATCAAGGAGTACACCGGTGGACGCAGGCGCGGGCAGTTTGAAAGCGACTACCTGTCGCTCCTCGACGACTACCGCAAGGCCAACTCAAACGCGAAGTTCTATATTTGGACAAAGCTCTCGCCGCTCGCGGGAGGACAGAAATTCTACCGCAGTCCCGAGCCGTTCCTGATGCAGGCCGACCTTGAGGTGGTCGCGAAGAAGATGGACGCCGTCGGTCTCGACATGCAGGAGCCACTTCGCGAGAAGATGGATGAGATCTTCGCACGCGACAAGATTCACCCCAACGCCGAAGGTGCAAAGATCATCGCGGAGACGACTTTTGAGGCGGTAGCCCCTAAGCCGAAACCGTGTTCCTATGTGTTTCGCCATAATTCGCCAAGTCGAAATGCCGAGTTTTGGATCTGCGCGGGACAGTCGAATATGCAGAAGGGATGGAACGAGTTCAACACGACGCCCCAGGAGAAGGAGCGCGTGAAGGGTGAAATGGCGCGGCTTGAGAAGTGCGACATCAGATTCTGGGACTTCAACAACAACCGTTGGAGGCGGCTTACGCCAATGAATGCCCTCGAAAAGAGTGCGTTTGGCGTGTCGTTCGCGATCCGCCGCGCCGAAGCGACGGGCAAGACCATCGCCATCCTCTACGTCGCGGCTGGAGGTGCCCCGACGGAGTCGTTCCTCTCCGAGCAGACGATGTGCGCCGTCGGCAAGGACGGCAAGCCCGTCTACCCGCATCTCGCCGCGATCGCGACGAACCGCCACCGCCTCGACCAGAACAAGGACTTCCCGTGCGCCTGGGTCGCGCGGGAGTACCCGCGCCGCCGCGCCAACAAGGAAGAGGCCTACTGGTGGCCTGTGTCGAAGATGTACGACAATGGAATCAAGCGCATAAAGGATAGCGGGATACATGTGGATGGAATCCTATGGTATCAGGGAGAGTCGAATGCCACGACATGCGTTGCGCCCGATACGCCGACCGACCGCGACTACCAACTCGAGACGCTTCGCGCCCTCGTCTCGGAGCTGCGATCCGTCTCACAACTCACAACTCATAACTCCCAACTCCCAACTTTTATAATGATGGGGCTTCCGAAGATGAACCGTCCGTGGGAGCAGTACCGCGCCGTGCAGAAGCAGGTATGCGACGAGACGGGTGCGATATTCGTCGACACGTTCGCCGCGGGGCTTGGCGAGGCGAACGACGTGCATCCCCGCGACAAGACCGTCTTTGCGGACCTCGCCGCAAAAGCGGCATCAGCGGGGAAGTAGTCGTCTTGACTTCGGCTGCAATTTATAGAATAATGTCACCATGAAAAAGATAATAGCCCTGTCGTTGTCGATCGTAGCCGCATCTGCGGCCTACTCGGAAATCAAGATCATCGAGCCCGCAGCTGGTGTGGTCGTTCCACTGCTTACCGACGCGCAGAAGGCGTATGTGTCGTTGGACAGGCCGGCTCGCCGAGAGAAATTTGCAGATGCTACGTACAGGCGCAAGGAAATGGGTCTCCCGGCCGAGACGGTTCCAGGCGCGAAGAAGCCCCGCGAGGCGTATTGGCCGAAGACCGTCCGGCTCGCATGGGAGGCGAAGGATGGCGTGGAGTATCGTGTTGCGGTGCGTGATATGGCGAAGGGCACGGTCGTGATCGACGAAAGGGTAAAGAGCGGGGAGCTTTTTATCGACAACCTCGAAATCGCCGCGTCGTACGAGTGGACGGTCGAAGGCGACGGCGATTCCGGCAAGGGGACGTTCAAGACCGAAGACAGGACGCCGCGTCTCATCCGTTATCCAGGCGTTCCGAATGTCCGCGACTTCGGCGGCTACATCGGCCTCGGCGGTCGCCGCGCGAAGCAGGGCATGATCATCCGTTCGGCAGGCCTCAACAACAACGCGCACGACACGTACTACACAATCGACGAGCTCAAGGAGATGGGGAAGCTCGACGAAGTCAGGGCGGCTGCGAATGCGGCCCAGAAGCGCCTTGACCAGCTTCTTGCGTGGCAGGCCGACCCCAAGACATTCGACCGCGAGGACCAGGAATACAAAGAATGGTGCACACGGCACACAGGCGAGCCCGTCACGAAATTCCTGTCTTCTCGCGTCCACCGTGCCAAGTCGGTCGTCAAGAATGGCGGCGATCCCAAGGTGAAGAAGGGCAAGGAGCCCGGGAAGAGCCGTGTCGACGGCGAGAACGGAGCATACATCCGCGCTCGCTTTGGCATCAAGAGCGACATAGACCTTCGTTCGGACGGCGAGTGCCACGGCATGACGGGCTCGCCGCTTGGCGATGGCGTTACGTGGTTCCACTACTCGTCGAGCGCCTACGGCGGCATGCAGGGCCAGTCAGGCAAGGCGGCGTTTACGAAGGTGTTCAAGGTGTTTCTCGACGAGAAGAACTACCCCATCGACTTCCATTGCATTGCGGGCCAGGACCGCACGGGCGCTGTCTCGTTCATTCTCGGCGCCCTGCTCGGCTACGACGAAGATGTCCTCTATCTTGACTGGGAGGTCACGGGGTTCTGGAACCGAAACGCAAAGTTCAACCATAAGGAACTGTTCGACAAGCTCGTCGGCGGCTTCGTAAAAAACTATCCCGCCGACACGATCCAGGAGTCCGTCGTAAAGTACGTGCGCGACCTTGGATTCACCGATGACGACATCGCGAAGTTTCGTTCCATAATGCTCACGGAGCGCTGAGTTGCTGGAGCTTTTCGATACGCATGCGCACTTCGAAGGACCGACGGGGTCAGACCCCGCTGGTCGAAGACCATGGGGGCCTGACCCCATACGGTCCCGCGCTGCTGCTGTCGGCGTGACGCGCATAATGGCCGTCGGCGGGAGCGAGCCACTTAACGCAGGAACGGATGGCTTCGAGTATCGCGCAATCGGCTGGGACCGCGACCAGGCGGGGAAGGAACTGCCGGCGCTTGACTACACAGGCGTTGCCGCCGTAGGGGAGATAGGGCTCGACTACCACTATTCGCCCGAGACGCGCGACGCGCAGCGCGAACTTTTCGCGCGGCAGCTCGATCTTGCGCGCGAGCTCGGACTCCCCGTCGTCATCCATACGCGCGACGCGGACGATGATACGCTCGGCATCCTGCGCGAGATTCCGTCGAAGGGGATAATCCACTGCTTCACCGGCTCGCCGACGTTTTGCCGTGCTCTTCTCGACCTCGGGTTCTACATTTCCATTTCCGGCATAGTGACGTTTCGCGCTGCCGAGAATGTCCGCGAATCGGCCCGAATCGTGCCGGACGGCCGCATCCTCATAGAGACGGATTCTCCTTTTCTAGCACCCGTTCCGATGCGCGGCAATCCAAACGAACCTGCGTTTCTCGTCCATACGGCGCGGTTTCTCGCCGATTTGCGCGGGATGCCGCTTGAAGATTTCGCCGCCCTCACAACCAAGAACGCACTTTCAATTCTCGGCGGAATTAGGTAAAATATCAGGCAAACTGAAATGGAGGAAAGCAAAATGAAGAAGACGTCGTTAATCGCCCTCGCCGCGCTTGTCGCCGGCTGCTGCTGCAACACCGATGACGTCAAGCCCTTTGGCACGACGAAATTTGGAGAGAAGGCGTCTCTCTACACCTTGAAGAGCCCCGACGGCCTCACGCTTGAGATCACCGACTTTGGCGGCCGCCTTGTCCGTTGCTGGGCACCTGATCGCGAGGGGAAGCTCGCGGACGTCACGCTCGGCTGGAACACCGTCGGGGAATACGAGACGCTCGGCTTCTCGATGGGCACGCTCATCGGTCGCTACGGCAACCGCATCGCCGACGGCAAGTTCGCGCTTGACGGCAAGGTGTGGCAGCTCCCGATCAACGAGACGAATCCCGTGCCGCGTCACTGCAACCTGCACGGCGGGCCCGACGGCTGGGACTCAAAGGTCTGGAAGGCGTCGGAGTATGACGGGAAGCGCCTTGTGCTGACGCTCGTCTCGCCCGACGGCGACATGGGCTTTCCCGGGACGGTCACGATGAAAGTCACCTACTCCGTCCTCCCAAAGAACATATGGCGCATCGAGTACGAGGCGACGACTGACAAGCCTACTGTCATCAATCCGACGCATCATTCCTACTGGAATCTCGCGGGAGAGGCGAGCGGCAATGTCCTCGGCCAGCTTCTCATGGTCAACGCCGACAAGTATACGCAGACCGACGCAGGCCTCATCCCGACGAAGGATGCCGCGGTTGACGGCACTGGCTTCGATTTCCGCAAGGCGCGTCCGATCGGCTCGATGTCCGACTGGATGGCGGCGCAGGAGAGCCTGAAGCCGATGGACAACTGGTATGACCACAACTTTGTCCTGAACGGCGCTCCCGGCGAGACGAAGCTCGCCGCCGAAATGAGCGACCCCAAGTCGGGCCGCGTCCTCGAGCTTTGGACGACCGAGCCCTGCATGCAGATGTACGGCGCGCAGAACATGACGACCGAGCTTCCTGCGAAGGAGAAGGGGAAGAACCTCTGCCAGTTCGCGGGCGTCGCGCTTGAGACGCAGCACTATCCCGACTCGCCCAACCATCCCGAATTTCCGTCGACCGTCCTGCGCCCTGGGGAAACCTTCCGCAGCGTCACCGAGTACCGCTTCAAGACACGTTGATCAATGCGGACTGTTTTACATAAAATCGCCGCCGCGATTCTTTTTGCGTCTCTCGTCTTCCCGTCGCATGCCGAGACGAATATCGTCGATGGCCAGATTTGGGTGTGCGAAGACGGCATGTGCCGCCTCGTAGGTGATGCGCCGGAAGATTTTCTTGCGAGTCTTGCGCCGTCTGCGTCTGTCCCCGAACAGGCGACGCGCATGATTTTGGGCACTCGCAGCGTCGACGAATTCCTCGCGTTCCTCTCGCCTGACGCGACAACTGGCGAAACTGAAGGCGGTGCGCTTGCGACGTTCACGTGGCTTTCGCTTGTCGTAGTCCTTCTCGGCGGGCTCGCCATGAACCTTACGCCGTGCGTTCTGCCGATGATCCCCGTCAACTTGATCGTCATCGGCAAGTCGCCGGCGCGCGGCGCCGTCTATGGTCTCGGCATGGCGCTCGCCTACGGCGTTCTCGGCGTTCTTGCCGCGGTAGGCGGAATGGCGTTCGGGACGATCCAGTCGAACCCCTGGTTCAATGCCTTCGTCGCGCTTGTCTTCGTCGCGCTTGGAGCTTCGCTCTTCGGCTTCTTCTCGATAGACTTCTCGCGATTCCGTTCGGGCGTCGTGAAGCCAGACGCCTCGCGCGCGGGTCTCGCCGTTCCGTTCTTCCTCGGTGCGCTCTCGGCCGTCCTCGCCGGCGCCTGCGTCGCCCCGATTCTCGTCTCCGTCCTCGTCCTGACCGCGCGGCTTTACGCGGAAGGCAACGCAATCGCGCTTGCGCTTCCGTTTGTCCTCGGGCTTGGCATGGCCCTCCCGTGGCCGTTCCTCGGAGCGGGAATGAAGGTCCTCCCCAAGCCAGGCGCGTGGATGAAGCACGTGAACCGCATTTTCGCTGTAGTCGTCCTTCTCTTTGCCGCGTACTACGGCTATCTCGCGTGGAAGGGCTGGACGCGCGGCGCATCGGTCGCGCCGCAGTCGAACGGAATCACCGGCGCGGTCGAGGCGACGCCCGACACCTTCGAGGACGTCTTTGCTGAGGCGGAGGAGAAGGGCAAGCCGATTCTCGTCGACTGCTGGGCCACGTGGTGCAAGAACTGCTTTGCCATGGAACGCACGACGCTTGCCGACAAGCGCGTTCGCGAAGCGCTCGCCGGCTATACCGTGATCCGGCTTCAGGCCGACGACATGAAGGGCTTTAGGATGATCGAGCCGTTCAAGGACGTGCAGGGGCTTCCCGCGTATGCGATTTTCGAAATTACGCCTAAAAAGGAGACTGAAAAATGAACCACACCGCGTTTGCCGCGATTGCGGCGTTTTCGGTTCTTTCCCTGAATGCCGCGACATGGCGGGGATTCACGGACAGCGGACACTACAGCGGTCCTAAGATCACAGAGGCCGATCTCGCAGGCAAGGTCGTCATGATCGACCAGTGGGGCATCAACTGCCCGCCGTGCCGCGCGCTTCTCCCTGCGATGCAGAAGCTCTGGAACGCGAACAAGTCAAAGCCGTTCATCCTTGTCGGCGCGCACTGCCAGGGGCACAAGCCCGACGAGGTCATGGCGCTTGTCAACGCGAACAAGCTCACCTACCCGATCTATGACTGGGCCGGTCTTGCCGACGCCCCGTCAAGCGGCGGCGGGCTTCCGTTCATGTACGTCGTCGATCATCGCGGCAAGGTCGTCTATTCCGGGCGTAGCCACGAGGAGGCCGAGGCGGCGGTGCAGAAGGCGATTGCGGCGATCGGCGCGATGCCGACCCTCTGCGGCGGAGTCGCGCTCCAGGCGTTCAAGGCGATGGAAAAGAGCCTTGTCCTCGGGAAGTCGGTAAAGTCGCAGGTCAAGGCGCTTCATGCGGCGGTAAAGAAGGGCGAAGCGAAGAGCGCGACGCCTGTCCAGCAGAAGCAGGCCGAGGAGGCGAAGGCGATTCTCGCGGCGATCGAGGAGGCCAAGGTCGACGTCAAGAACGAGATCGAGTCGAAGCGCGAGTCCGATCCAGAGGAGGCCTACAAGCTGGCCAAGGCGTATGTCGCGTCCTTCCCCGTCGAGGGCAAGGACCTCAAGCCGCAGCTCGCCGACATGGCGGCCAGGGCAAAAGAACGCAAAGCCGCGAAGTGACGGCGCATAGGCGGCAGATTTATGGTATAATGTCGGTATGAGCGATCCTATCTTGCAGATTCTCGTCCAGAACGGATACCTCGATGAGGTGTCCGCGCAGGAGCTCGCCGATACCGCCAAGACCGAGGGCAAGTCCATACGCAAGGCGGTGCTCGACCAGGAGATTCTTTCTGAGGACGACCTTCTCGGCGTTCTCGCCGCCTATCAGGACACCGAGGCGATAGACCTCGGCGGCATGACGATCGACACCGAGGTCACCGAGGCGATCCCGGCGTCCACGGCGCGCATGTACAATGTCTTTCCCGTGGCGGCCGACGAGTCGTCGGTCACGCTCGCGACCTTCGACCTCGTCGACCCGCGCATTGAAGACGAGATGCTCTTCACGCTCTCGAAGGAGGTGAGGTTCGTCTTCGCCCGCGAGAAGGACGTGATGGACCGCATCGCCCAGTACTACGGCGACTCGAACGAATCCGTCGCGGACATGATCAAGCAGCTTGGCGAGGGGCTTGGCGACGACGAGGGGCTCGCGTCCGCGAACGTCAACGACATCGCGTCGATGGAGAACGCGGCGAACTCCTCGGCCATCATTCGCTTCGTCAACCTCATTCTCTACCAGGGCGTCGTCGATCACGCCTCGGACATCCACATCGAGCCGTTCGAGAAAGACTTCAAGATCCGCTACCGCGTTGACGGCGCGCTCTACGAGATGAAGGCGCCAGACGTCAAGATGGCGCCCGCGATCATCTCCCGCGTCAAGATTCTCTCGAACCTCAACATCGCCGAGCGCCGCATCCCGCAGGACGGCCGCATCGCGCTTACAGTCGCCGGAAGGCCAGTGGACCTTCGCGTGTCGTGTCTTCCTACCGCCCACGGCGAGTCGGTCGTTATGCGAATCCTCGACCAGACGACTACGTCGCTCGACCTCGAGAACGTCGGTTTCGCAGAGGACATCTATGAGCAGATCACGATGGACATCGAGAAGCCCAACGGCATCTTCATCGTGACGGGGCCCACTGGGTCAGGCAAGACGACGACGCTCTATTCGGTCCTCCGCCGCATCAACACGATCGACACGAAGCTCCTCACCGCCGAGGAGCCGGTCGAATACAACGTCGACGGCATCGTGCAGGTTCCGATCGACGCCCGCGTCGGCAACACGTTCGGCAAGGTGCTCCGCGCGTTCCTCCGACAGGACCCCGACGTCATGATGATCGGCGAAATCCGCGACCTCGAGACGGCGGAGATCGCGGTCCAGGCGGCGCTTACGGGCCACTTCGTGTTCTCGACGCTTCACACCAACGACGCAGCCGGCGCGGTCATGCGCCTCATCGACATGAACGTCGCGCCGTACCTGCTCGCCTCCACGCTCGAGGCGGTGCTCGGCCAGCGTCTCGTGAGGACGTGCTGCCGCGAATGCCGCGAGGCCTACGAGCCCGACGACGAGACGCTGGAGCGCATCGAGATGACGCGCGACCAGATAGGCGGGCGTCCGTTCTACTTCGGCCGCGGCTGCAAGACGTGCAACGGCACGGGCTACAAGGGCCGAAAGGGCGTCTTCGAATACCTCAGGATGTCGCCGCCGCTCCGCGAGCTCGTCAACAACAAGGCCCCGACGCTGATTATCCGCGAAAAGGCCCGTGAGCTCGGCATGCGCACGATGCGCGAAGACGGCATCCGCTCTATCCTCGACGGCTACACGACGGTCGACGAGGTGCTGAGGTATACGTGATAAAGTTGGAGTTGCGAGTTGGAGAATGGGTGACTTGATCATTGTGGTTCTGGTCATCGCGCTGCTGGGCGCGGCGGCGGCGCTTGCGACCCCACCTGGCCGTCTTCCGCTCGCTCTTCGCGGCGTCTACCGCATCATGAGGAAGGACCGCGGCGAATCCGCCGCGCCGCCGGATTCCGGTCCCGCTCCGCTTTGGCGGCGCGTTCTCGCCTTTGTCCTCGTCGTAATCGCCGCGCTGCTTGTGCTCGCCTGACATGGAGACGGTTGAAATCCTCGGTTGCCGCGCAAAGGTCGCGCACACGTTTTGCGAGCGTGCGCGGGGGCTCATCGGCGTAAAGGGCCTCGCGCCCGGCGAGGGAATGCTCATCGAGCGGTGCAACGCGATTCACACCTTCTTCATGTCGTTTTCGATCGACGCGACGTTTCTCGATGCGGAGAACCGCGTCGTGAAGATCGTCAGGAACATACGCCCGTGGCGTCCGCTCGTCTGGGGAGGATGGCGTGCGAAGAAGGTTCTCGAGACGGAAGCGCGCATTCGACCCTTCGGCTGATTTGCGCATGGGAGCAGGTTTTGGTAAAATCAACGCAACAGGAGGACATACGATGAAGGAGTTCATAGAGTCGGGCAGGGCGTCGATGGGCATTGAGTTCGGTTCAACACGAATCAAGGCGGTGCTTATAGACGACAATTTCCACGTCGTGGCGCAGGGCGCGCACGACTGGGAGAACTCCCTTGTGGACGGCGTGTGGAGCTATTCGCTCGAGGAGATCGAATTTGGCGTGAGGGATGCTTACGCGAAGTGCGCGGCCGATGCGCTCGCGCGGCACGGCGCGAAACTGACCAGGCTCGCCGCGCTCGGCGTTTCCGGCATGATGCACGGGTATCTTCCGTTCGACGCCGACGGGAAGCTCCTCGTCCCGTTCCGCACGTGGCGCAACGTCATGACGGCCGAGGCCGCCGCGGAGCTTTCGGAGATGTTCAGGTTCAACGTGCCGCAGAGATGGAGCATCGCCCACTACTGCCAGGCGATCCTGAAGAAAGAGCCGCATGTCCCGAATGTGCGGTGGCTCACGACTCTCGCCGGATACGTCCATTACCGGCTCTCCGGCGAGAACGTAATGGGCGTCGGCGAGGCGAGCGGAATGTTCCCGGTCGATCCCGAGACGGGAGACTACAACGCGCGCATGCTTGCGGCGTTCGACGCGAAGTTCGGCGGTTCGCTCGGGGAGAAGCTTCCGAAGGTGCTCAAGGCCGGCGAAAGGGCGGGCGTTCTCACGGAGCGCGGAGCCAAGTGGCTCGACCCTACGGGGACGCTTCAGCCAGGCGCCGTGATGGCGCCGCCGGAAGGCGACGCGGGAACCGGCATGGTCGCGACGAATTCCGTCGCGGCGCGCACCGGAAACTGCTCGGCGGGAACTTCGATCTTCGCGATGGTGGTTCTCGACAAGCCCATGAAGGGGTACTATCCGGAGATCGACGTCCTCACGACGCCGACTGGCCGCGAGGTCGCGATGGTGCACTGCAACAACTGCACGAACGAGATCAACGCATGGGCCCCGCTTCTCGGCGGAGACTATGAAAAGCTGTTCCTCGAGTCGCTCAAGGGCGAGAAAGACTGCGGCGGAATAGTAGTCGTGCCGTTTCTCTCGGGCGAGCCGGTCACGGGAGTCGAAGACGCGCGGCTCATGGTGGTGCGCAGGCCAGACTCGAAGTTCACGCTCGCGAACTTCTTCCGCGCACAGGTATATTCCGCCTTCGTATCGCTCAAGATCGGCATGGAGATCCTCGCGCGGGAGGGCGTGGCGATCAGTTCGCTTATGGGGCACGGAGGAATCTTCAAGACGAAGGGCGTGGCGCAGCAGTATCTCGCGGACGCGCTCAACACCTCGGTAACGTGCATGTCTACGGCAAGCGAGGGAGGGCCGTGGGGCATGGCCGTCCTCGCGGCATACGCCGCGAGGTGTTTGAAGTCTGAAGTTGAAAGTGGAAAGAGCGAGACGCTTGAAGACTTCCTGTCTTGTGAAGTTTTCAAGGATGCCGAGAGCGAGACGCTCGCGCCGACCGAGGAGGGCGTGGCTGGCTTCAACCGCTATACAGCGAACTTCAAGGAGGCGATTCATGCTTGAGGAGCTCAAGAAGGACGTGTTCAGGGCCAACCAGAGGCTCGTCACGTCGGGACTCGTCGTCCTGACCTGGGGCAACGCCTCCGGTTTTGACCCCGAGTCTAAACTCATGGTCATCAAGCCTTCGGGTGTCGACTACGACAGGATGACGGCGGACGACATGGTCGTCGTGGATCTCGACGGCAAGGTCGTCGAAGGCGGGCTCAGGCCTTCGAGCGACACGGCGACGCATCTCGAGTTCTACCGCAATTTCGAGGGCATAAAGGGCGCCGTGCATACTCATTCCGTCGAGGCGACTGCATGGGCGCAGGCCTGCCGCGAGATTCCGTGCTACGGCACGACCCACGCCGACACGTTCCACGGGCCGGTTCCGGTTACGCGCATTCTGACCGAAGACGAGGTGAACTCGGCGTATGAGCTGAATACGGGCAGGGTTGTCGTCGAACGCTTTCGAGGTCTCGAGCCGCTGGCCGTCCCCGGCGTGCTTGTTGCTGGCCATGCACCGTTCACCTGGGGCAGGAATCCGCAGGATGCCGTGGACCATGCAATTGCGCTCGAGGCGATTGCAAAAATGGCGCGATTGACCGAGCTCGTGCACGCGGCGACTCCCGCGCCGGGCCTTGTGCAGTATGTCGGCGAGAAGCATTATCAGCGCAAGCATGGTAAAAACGCCTATTACGGGCAGAAATAGCGCATTTAGACTTCCAGATTCTACCTGCGCGTATTGACTACCACCGCAATTTTCGGTAAAATTACACCTAATAAACCTCAATAGGAGTATACTAAATGAGCGAGCAGCAGCAAAAGGGCACCAACTGGGTTGCCGTCATTACCATGATGTTCATCTACGGCATGATTTCGTTCGTAACGAATCTTGCCGCGCCAATGGGCAAGGTCTGGCTCTTGCAGAAGGGCATCGACGGGTCGACTACGCTGGGAATGATGGGCAACATGATGAACTTCGCCGCCTATCTGTTCATGGGCATTCCCGCCGGCAAGATGCTTGCCAAGAAGGGCTATAAGTTCACGGCCATGGCCGGTATTGCGACTGGCTTCATCGGCGTTCTCATTCAGTACCTTTCCGGATTTGTTCCGTTTGCTGCTGACGGCAATGCGCTTGTTCCGTTCATCGTCTACCTCGCGGGTGCGTTTGTCTGCGGATTCGCGGTGTGCATGCTGAACATGGTCGTCAACCCGATGCTCAACCTGCTCGGCGGCGGCGGCAACAAGGGCAACCAGCTGAACATGATCGGTACCACGCTCAACTCGCTGTCCGGCACGGCGACGCCCATTCTCGTCGGCGCGCTCATTGGCCAGATCACCAAGGACACCGTCATTGCGGACGTCAACCTCGTTCTCTACATCGCGCTCGCGGTCTTCGCCGCGGCGTTCGTGATACTGTCCTTCATCCCGATCGAGAATCCCGACAAGGGCAGTGCGTCCGAGGATGTGCCGGTGTTCTCTCCGCTTCAGTTCCGTCACTGCCTTCTCGGCGTCATCGCGATCTTCATGTACGTCGGCATCGAGATCGGCATTCCCGCCACCATGGACCTCTGGCTTTCGTCCAAGGGCGGACCTCTCATGACCTCCTCCAATCCCGACCTCGTCGCCGGTGCGGCCACAATCGGCGGACTCATGGCCGGCTCATACTGGTTCCTCATGCTCGTCGGACGTACGATCGGCGCGTTCATCGGCGGCAAGATATCGTCGCGCATCCTCATGACCTTCACCACGTTTGTCGCGATCTGCCTTATCATCGTGGGCACCATGACCACGGGCGTAGCCTCGAAGATGTTCGTGCTTGACTTCTTCCACAAGTTGAGCGCCGACGGCAGCGTGATCCAGATCGTCGATGTTCCTCTTACCGCGGTTCTCTTCGCCATCTGCGGTCTCATGACCTCCATCATGTGGCCCTCCACCTTCAACCTCGCTACCGAGAAGCTTGGCAAGTACACGGCAGCGGCCTCCGGGCTCTTCATGGTGATGGTTGTCGGCGGCGGAATTCTCCCGCTCATCCAGAGCACCCTCGCAGGCGCGGCGGGCGGCAAGATTGCCGCGGACGTCGTTGTCACTGCCGAGCTCGCGGCCAAGTCCACATCTGCGTTCATGTGGTCGTACATTGTGCCCGTCCTCGCGCTTGCATACATGTTTGTCTACTCGGCGTTCCTTTCGAAGCCGCCGAAGAACATCGACGAGCTTGTGAAGTAATTTGAAATTGCAAACCTGAAAGTTGAAGCGGACGGAGAGTCCCGAAAGGAGCGTTGAAATGCTGAACCAGGAAATCTACGACGAGCTCGTCGCGAAGTTCGAGAAGATGTACGGCAAGAAGCCCGAGATCGTGGCATACGCCCCTGGGCGTATCGAGGTCTTGGGCAACCACACTGACTACAACGAGGGCTATGTCTTCTCGGCGGCCATCGACAAAGGGACGTTCTTCGCGGTCTCGCCGACGGCCGACGACAGATGCGAGCTTACTGCTGGCGATTTCATGGAGACGGCTAAGTTCACCACCTCCACCGTCGCCCCTGCGAAGGAGATGACGTGGCAGAACTACGTCACCGGCACCTTCAACTGGCTCTTCGACGGCAATCCCGCCGCGGCGAAGCACGGCTGGAAGGGCATGTTCCTCGGCAACATCCCGCTCGGCGCTGGCCTCTCCTCCTCCGCGGCGCTCGAGATGTGCACGGTGCTCGCGCTTTCGAAGCTCTACGGCATCGAAAAGGACAAGACGACTCTCGCGAAGATCGGCCAGAAGGCGGAGCACACGTTCGCGGGCTGCCCCTGCGGGCTTCTCGACCAGGCGTCTTCGATGTACGGCAAGGCCGGCGCGCTCGTCAAGAGCGACTTCCGCACGAACGAGTTCGAGTCCGTTCCGATGGGCGACGGCGTCGCGTTCATGATGGTCAAGTCCAACGCCAAGCATGCGCTTGTCGACGGCGCGTATGCGTCGCGCCGCCAGGCGTGCGAGGATGCGGCGAAGTACTTCGCGGGCGTCCTCCGCAAGAAGGTGACGCACCTTCGCGACGTCACGATGGCCGAGTGGGTCCTCTACCGCGGCGGCTTGAGCGAGACGACCGCGAAGCGCGCTGTCCACCCGATTGGCGAGGACGAGCGCGTCATCCAGGGCGCGGAGCTTCTCGCGAAGGGCGACCTCAAGGGCTTTGGAGCCCTCATGTACGATTCGCACGAGTCGAGCCGCAACTGGTTCGAGAACTCATGCGAGGAGCTTGACGCCATTGTTGACGCCGCAAAGGCGATTCCCGAGGTCTACGGCGCCCGGCTCTCTGGCGGCGGGTTCGGCGGCAGCTGCTGCCTGCTCGTCGATCCTTCCGCGGCCGACAAGATCGCGGCGCAGATTTCGAAGGAATACAAGGCAAAGTTCGGCGACGAGCCGACCTGCAGCGTGATCAAGCCCTCCGAGGGCGCACATCTCGTCTAAAAGGAGAAATATGAAGAACACAGTCCGATTTGTGGCGGCGGTTGCCGTGGTCTGCGGAATGTCGCTCTGGGCTCAGGACGACATAGATGGCGAAACCACAGACGTCGAGACTGCCGAGGAGTCGTCCGGTGACGGCGAAAATGCCGATGTCGGGATTGAAATTGGCGGGCAGTTACACCACTCGAAGTCCGAGCCCAAGTTCTTCTACACGCTTCCTAAGGCGGAGAAGCTCGAGGGCTCGGCCGATGTCCTGAAGCCGGGTGCGCGCGACTGGGAAGCCGCCGTCGAGGGTCGTTTCTATCCGCTTGGGTCCGTATTCCGCACCGTTGGCGCGTCGACTCGCTTCACCGTCGCCCTCGGCAGGGAATGCAGTGTCATGATCGCCGGCGAAGCTTCGTTCGGAACGCGTGGCCAGGGGCTGGGCATCAAGTCGCGGGCGATTCTCCTCAAAGGGGGCGTCGTGACGGTCGATCTCCCGCGCAATCTCCCCGAGGGGCTTTTCTTCGTTGACGCGCCGGGTTTCACCGTAGTCAACCCGGCCGGCAAGTCCACCTACCGCTACGCAAAGACAGGCGACGGCGACAAGGCCACGATCCGCTGCGTCACGGGCTCTCTCTCCATCGAGGGCCTCCACTTCAAGATTCTCTCGATGCGCGCGGCGAACGAGGTCAGCATACAGACATCTCAGGACGCGCTCTTCACCGGCATCTACGGAACCCGCGGCGACTACATCTGCAAGCTCGACCAGGGCACGGTCAAGATCCGCGATGTCGAGACCGGCGAGTCGCACACCGAGCAGAAGTTCCTCGAGTGGAAGGTGTCCCCCCAGACGGCCGTCCGCATCCAGCGCGCGGTCCCCGAGATCGGCGAGAACATGGCGGTTACCATCATGACGTTCGACGCCGCCGGCAATCTCAAGAACCGCTGCGCCTTCGCCGAGAACCGCTTCGAGGTCAATTCCGGCGAGCTCGCGCCGAATGACAAGAACAGCCAGTCTGAGCTCGAGAAGAAGGCCGCCGAGGCGACGGCCGAGACGGCAGCCGTCGAGACCGAGGCCACGGATGCGGCGCCGGAGGATGACGGCGGCGATTCGTCGGGCGGCTCTTCCGGCGACGACCTCGAGTTCTGATTTTCGCGCGGCGCGCGCGACTACGGGCATGGAGATTTCCACAAACAACAAAACAGGAAAAAGAAAGTTCAGAGTGTAAAATGGTTATTCTGCAGTTCAACAAGCTCATTCGCAACAAGTGGATATGGGGTGTATTTGCAGTGGTTGTCGGCGGCGCGTTCGCGTTCGACTTTCTAGTCGACGATCTGCTCAGGGACGGTAAGGGCGAGGCCAGGGACGCCGGCGTCGGCACTCTCGCCGGCAAGGCGGTAAGCTCCGCCGAATTCCGCGCGATAGCCGAGGATATCCGCGGCTTCGGCCAGAACCGTGACTGGCGTCGCAGCAACGCCGAGGTGAACCGCCAGGCGTGGGAGAACGTCGCGACCATTGAAGTGGCCCGCCGTAACGGTCTCGAGGCTTCAGATTCCGAAGTGACCCAGGCGATCCGCTCCGACAGGTCTTTCCAGCAGAACGGGCAGTTCAGCTTCACCCTGTATCAGGGCCTTCTGCGCGAAAACGGTCTCTCGCCAGAGCGCTTCGAGGAGTTCCTCAAGCGCCGTCTCACCATGATGAAGGTCGCGACCTCCGTTCTCGGCGGCTCCGCATCCTGGGCTTCGCCGATGGAGATCGAGCAGGCCGTCGCGGATGTCACCGATTCCTTCACCGTCAGGGTTGCGCGGTTCGTGCAGGACAAAAAAGAGGCCGATGCCGTCACGCTCGACGATGCCGGTCTCAGGAAGTGGTATGACGAGAACGCCAAGTCGCTTGAGCTCCCCGAGCGCGTGAAGCTTCGCATGGTGAAGTTCGACGCCGCCGAGAGCAACGCCCTCGCGGCAGTCACCGTTACGGAGGATGCACTCCGCGACCACTACGACGTCACCGTCGACAAGTATACCGAGACCGACACCAACGGCGTCGAGACGGTGAAGAAGTTCGAGGACGTGAGGGCCGAGGTCGAGAAGGAGGTCCGCCTCATCGAGTCCGTCCAGTGCCTTCTCACCAACCTCACTGCCCGCGTCTACGGCGTGAAGGCCGCGGAAGGCAAGTCCCGTATCGACGAGATTGCCGCCGAGTCGGGTCTTAAGGTCGAGACGAGCGACTGGTTCTCGACCAAAGGCCCCTACAAGGACGGCTTCATGAAGCGCTCGTCGCTGATCTGCCCCGGCGCCAACGGTTTCGACGAAGTTGTCGCCGAGCTTGATTCCTCCAGCGAAGATCTCCGCTATGGAGTCGTCGCGTCCGACAAGGCCGTCTGGGTTGTCGAGAAGACCGAGACGAGCGCGGCGCATGTGCCGACGTTCGAGGAGGCAAAGGAGATCGTGCGTCCGCGCGCCCTGACCGCCGCGAAGGCCGACGCATTCAAGGAGAAGGTCGCCGCAGTCGCCAAGAAGGGCGTCAAGGCGGTTCTCGAGTCGGGCAACGTCTCGACCAACATAACCTTCGCCGTATGCGACGTGAAGCCAGGCGATTTCCCGGACCAGAACACTGTGATCTCCGCTGCCATGAAGCTTCGCAAGGGCGAGGTTTCCGAGTTCAAGACCACTGGCACCGGCAGGGGACTTCTTGTTGTGTGCGAGGACCGCGTGCCGGGCGATGCCGCCAAGGCGCAGATCTGGAAGCTCCAGGTTCGCGGCGAGGTCGAGGCGCTGCAGCGCCGCCAGATCCCCGAGTCGTGGCAGAAGTGGAACCTGGACCGCCTCGGCTTCGAGCCAGGAGAGGGCGCGTCGGTCGTCGACGCGGAGATTGACGAATGACGCTCCGCTTCAAGCGCATTCATCCAGATGCGGTTCTGCCGGCGTACGCCCATCCGAGCGACGCCGGCATGGACGTCAGGAGCGTCGCCGACATTGTGATTCCGCGCGGCGGAAGGGCGCTTGTGCCGACGGGGCTTGTCGCGATAATCCCGCCGATGCACGAGATACAGGTTCGCCCGAGGTCGGGTCTTGCGCTGAAGCACGGGGTCACAGTGCTGAACACCCCCGGCACGATAGATTCCGGCTACCGCGGCGAGATTGGCGTCATACTCGCCAACTTCGGCGACAGTGATTTTTACGTCGCAAAGGGCGACAAGGTGGCGCAGCTCGTCTTCGCGCCGGTAGTGCAGCCTGAGGTCGTCGAGACCGACACCATCGACGAGACCGACCGCGGCGCCGGCGGCTTCGGCTCGACGGGAAAATAGCCATGTAGAACAGGTAGAACATGCAGAAGCCCTACACGATCTAAATGTTCTACACGGCTTAAACATAGGTCTTCAACTCTTGAAACTTAAGATATACAAGTACGGCGAGCCAGTCCTCCGCGAGAAGTCGGTGCCGGTCGCGATTGTGACCGGGCCGCTTCGCGCTCTTGCGGTCGATATGATTGCCACGATGCACGCCGCGAAAGGCGTCGGGCTCGCGGCGCAGCAGATCGGCCACACCGAGAGGATGTGCGTGATCGACATTCCCGAAGGCTGCGAAACAGAAGCGGACGAGGCGTTCAATTCCATCGTCCCGATGCCGCTTGTTCTCTTCAATCCCGAGATAATCGCGAGGGAGGGCAGCCAGCTCGACAAGGAAGGGTGCCTGAGCTTCCCCGGCGTCGGCGGCTCGGTGGAGCGCTCCGCCCAAGTGACATGTCAGTATCTCGACGAGAACAACATGCCGCAGATCGTGACCGCGCGCGGGTTTCTCGCACGTGCGATCCAGCACGAGCTCGACCATCTCGACGGGGTCCTCTATGTCGACCGGCTTGCAGATGCAGAACGCGCCTCGTTCGAGCCGAAGCTCAAGAAGCTCTCCGACGCGAACGGCGGCGTCAGGTAGAGTTTCTGGAGTCGTGAAAAAAAGGAGGCCGCGGCAGATGTGCCGCGGCCTCGTCTTTTGGCGTCTGCGCCGTCGTGCGTTACTTGACGACGACGACCGAGTTGAACGTGCCCTGGTCGTTCTTGACCGAGTTCTCGTTCTCGGGATCGGCGCACCAGGTGCCGTCGATCACGAACTTGTACTGGTACTCGCCGGGGGCGAGCTGGACGGTGGCGGCGTAGAGACCGCTCTTGGCCTTGTAGGCCATCTTCTTGGCGGTGGTGCTCCACTCGTTGAACGAGCCGGCGAGGTAGACCGCCTTGCCCTTTTCGGCGTGGACGGTGAACGTCGCCGCCTTCTTGGCGGGCTTTGCGGACTTCTTGGCGGCGGGCTTTGCGGCGGCCTTCTTCGCGACGACCGTCTTCACTGCGCTCTTCTTCGTTGTCTTGATCTTCATTTTCTTGTTGCTTTTTTTGTTTTTGAATTGTGTTCGATTGCGGTTGACAGGGTCTTGCGAAGGCCTTTTCCGAGCGAACGGGCGAATAGTATCTCATATTTTTTTGAAAAGTCAATGATAATCGTATGGAAATTTTTGGTATAATCTACGCCCGATGACCGATGGATTCAAAGAGACGCTCTCAAGGGCCGTTACGATATCGCTTATGGCGATCATCGCAGTGCTTGGCGCATTCTCGCTGCTGCCTGCCTATCAGCGCAACCAGAGTCTCAAGAGGCAGGATGCCGACCTTACGCTGCGCATTGAGGAGAAGAAGCGCGAGATAGCCCGGCTCCAGGACTTCCAGAGGCGCTTCAAGACAGATCCCGACCTCGTTGTGCGCATAGCGAGGGAGAACGGACGGGTCTATCCCGGTGAGCTCGTTTTCATCTTCGAAGACTGACCGATGGCGAATTTCCTGCGAATGATTGTTGGCCTCGCGCTTCTGCCGGTGTGCTGGGGCGTGACAAGGGCCTTCTACGATTCGGTCGTCGCGGCCGCTGGCGCGACGGGCGGCATAACGCCCGAGTCGGTCGCGCTCGTCGGCGGCATGCGCGCGTTCGCGATGTGCTGGATGGCCGTTCCGCATCCCGTGAAGACCTACGTGCTTGGGCATGAGCTCACCCATGCGATATGGGGGCTTCTCTTCGGGGCCGTGCCGTCGAAGCTGCGCGTTTCCGCATCGGGCGGCAGCGTCAGCCTCACGAAGTCGAACATGATCATAACGCTTGCTCCGTACTTCTTCCCGTTCTACACGTTTCTCGTCATCGTGGTTGCGCTTGTCACGTTCGCGTTCATACGCCCGCTGCCGTGGCTGCCGCTCTGGATGTTCATAGTCGGCTTTACGTGGTCGTTTCACGTGCTCTTCACGATCGAGACGCTCGCGCAGCGTCAGCCCGACGTCACCCTCTACGGCCGCGTGTTCTCCTGGGTGTTCATATTCCTCGCCAACGTCGCCCTTGTGCTGGTGTTTCTCGCGTCGGTCACTCCGCTTTCGTTCGTGCAGCTCAAGGACTTCCTCGTCCACCGCATCCTTGACGCGTACGTCGGCGCGTGGGATGCGATCGTCGTCGCGTACAGGTGGATCGTCTCGCTATGTTCCCGGACCTGATCGACATCGGCTTTCTCCACATCCGCACCTACGGCGCCTGCATGGCCGTGGGCTTTCTTCTCTGCTGGACGCTGATAGAGCGGCTTTCGGGCAGGAAGGACCTCTCGAACTGCATTCTCTCGATGATGATCGCCGGCGTTGTCGGCGCGCGCGCCGCGTACGTCATCGAACACTGGTCGTCGGAATTCGCGGCGCGCCCTCAGGACATCATCCGGGTGGACCAGGGCGGGCTTATGTTCTATGGCGGACTAATACTCGCGATCATCGTGTTCTTTGCGTGGTGCTTTGTCAAGAAGGAGCGTCCGCTCGCGCTCGCCGACCTCTTCGCGACGGTGATTCCCCTCGGCCACGCCTGCGGGCGCATCGGCTGCTTCTTCTACGGCTGCTGCTACGGTAAGGATTCCGACGCGTGGTGCGCCGTCGTCTTCCCGAAGTTCTCGCCGAGCTGGTACGAGCACGGCCAGCACATGGTTTCCGTCCTTCCGACGCAGCTCTTCGAGGCGGCCGCGCTTCTCGTCCTCTTCGCGCTTCTCCTCGCGCTCTACCTGAAGCGTCGTCGCGGCACATGCGCCGCGTATCTCGCGGGATACGGGGTCATCCGCTTCTGCATGGAGTTCATGCGCGGCGATCCCCGCGCCGCGTTCTGGGGTCTCAGCATCGGGCAGGTGATATCTATCGCGCTTGTCGCCGCCGGCGCGACGCTGTTTTTCGCGACTTCGCGGAATGCACGGTAGGGTGAGGCGGCCTTGTTCTATGCTGATCGTTTTGGTATAATTTATCTTCAATACGGCAATCCAACAACACGAATGGCTATCGGCTCAACGGAATGTACTGATCGGTTCCGGCCTGGCGACAGGTTCGGCGACTGCACGGTCTGCGGTCTCATAGGCCGCGGTTCGATGGGGGCGGTCTATCTTGTCGAGGCGCCAGACGGAGAGAAATACGCCCTGAAGGTG
>CACYNF010000034.1:23267-31389 GCA_902775595.1 uncultured bacterium
CCCACAAGAACCTGATTGCCGTCCATGACGCTGGCGAAAACCCCGAGACTGGCATCTGCTACCTGCTGATGGACTACATGCCCGGCGGAAGTCTCTCCGATCTCCTGTCTAAACGCGGGCCTCTTCCGATCAACGAGGCCGTATCCATCGCCTCGCACATCGCCTACGCGCTTGAGGCCGCGCACAGGCGCGGCGTGATTCACCGCGACATCAAGCCAGACAACATTCTCTTCGCCGCGGACGGCACGCCGAAGCTTGCGGATCTTGGCGTCGCCAAGTTCGAGGACGACGCGACGGTGACGATGGTGACGAGGGCCGGGATGATCGTCGGCACTCCGGCATACATGGCGCCGGAGCAGATGATGGACTCGCACAGCATCGACGCGCGCGCGGACATCTACTCCCTCGGCGTGGTCCTCTACGAGATGCTCACGAACAAGCGCCCCAACGACGGCAGCACCGTGATGGGCATGCTCGCGAAGGCGATACGCGGCGAGCCGCTGCCTGACGTCAGGACGATGCGCCCCGAGGTCTCCGCCGCTGTCGCATACGTCCTTTCGCTCATGTGCGCTCCGAAGCCGGAGGACAGGCCGAAGACCTCCGGCGCCGCGGCCGACCTTCTCGTGCGCGCGGACTCCGACAGTCTGCTGATGACTGGCGACGAGAGGCGGCCATGTGGCGCAGACGGGTCTGAGACGAAGCGGAGATGGTGGCACAGGTTCGGCCTTTCCGGAAAGGCGTCCACATGACTCACGTCTTCAGGCCCGGCGACACTTTCCTCGGCTACACGATAGAGCGTCTTCTGGGGGAAGGCGGACTAGGGTCGGTCTGGCTCGCGCGCCACGGGATGCTCGACACCCTCTATGCAGTCAAGGTGCTTGACCGCGACATAGCGAAGGCGAAGCCCGAATAAGTCACGCGCTTCGTCCGCGAGGCGAAGCTTGCCTCAAGGATCCGCCACCCCAACCTCGTTGCGGTGCATGACGCGGGCTATGACGAGAGCCGCGACGTCTACTACCTCGTGATGGACTATGTCAAGGGCGATACGCTCCGCATGGCGCTCGGGATCGGCGGTCCGCGTCCGGAGGGAGAGTCGGCAGGGATAATCCTCCAGATCGCAGGCGTGCTCGAGATGTCGCAGCGCTTCGGGCTTGTGCACCGTGATCTGAAGCCGGAGAACATCATGATCACTCCGGACGGCACGGTGAGGCTCCTCGACCTCGGCGTCGCCAAGGTCTCGAGCAACGTGGACTCTCTGCGTACAATGGCGGCGTCGGTGTTCGGAACGCCAAACTACATAGCCCCCGAACAGGCCATCGACTCCAGCACGGTGGACATGCGGGCGGACATCTACTCCCTCGGCGTCATTCTTTTCGAGCTTCTTGCCGGGCGTCGCCCCTACAGCGGGAAGTCCATGTCCGACATTCTGCGGCAGCTTCTCGACAGCGCTCCCATTCCTGATGTGCGGGAATACGCGCCAGGTGTTTCGTCGGCGCTCGCGCAGATCATAGCGAAGATGTGCGCCAAGAGGCCAGAGGACCGCTATCCCGGCCCCGCGGAGCTCATCGCGGCGCTCGGCGCCGCCGGCTTCCGCCCGGATACGGCGCGTACAGCGGGCTTCTATGCCGCCGAGGAGGAGCGTTCCGCGCCGGGCATCGCCGAGCTGCTCGCCGCATCGGGTGCCTCGAGGGGCGCGGGGATGAACACGATGTCCGACATAACGCTCGAGACCCAGGATCCAGACATGCAGGAGTTTCTCGCGCGGCGCAGGCGCCGCAAACTGACAAAGGCCCTTGTCAAGGCCGCCGCAGCGGCCGCGGTCCTCGCGGCGGTCGCGTTCGCCGCGCTGAAGGCCTCCGCCGAGACGGTGCGCGTTGCAGACTGCGAGCGCGATCCGGACATGGACATCTGGGCCGCCGCAGACGTCCGCTATGCGCGAGAGGTGATGAAGGACGTCTTCGCAAAGGCGGGCGTGGAGGCGCAGAACCTGGATTTCGGCGACGACGGAATGTTCGACCCCGCGGACGCCGAAGTCCTGCGATGCGCCTTCAGGACGCCAGCGCTGTGCCGCGACTACGACTTTCCGATGCAGCCGCTGGGGCGCATGCACTTCGCGCTCTACGCCACCAAGGACCGCGCGAAGGAGATGCTCGATTCGAAGATCGCCGACTGGCCGAGGATGCGCGTCGGATACTCTCCCGTGTCGCAGGGGCGCGACAACGACCGAGAGAACTACTTCGAACGTGCGTCGCTCTCCCCCGAGTTCGTCGAGTTCAAGACCAGCGCCGAAGCCGTCAGGGCGCTCGAGACGAAAAACGTCGACCTCCTGTTCCTGTACACCCCGGAGGGCAAACGCCCGGAGGGACTCGTCGAAGTCGTGCCCATAGGGTCGCGCAACGTGTACTTCGCCGCTAGGAAGGACCGCCGGGAGCTTTTCAACCGGCTTCAGAAGGCCTACCGCGAATGCTACATCGACAACGTGGAAAGATACGACGCCCTGCGCGAAAGCCTGCTCGGCGTTCCGCGTCCGCAGAACAGGGTGCGCGTCGCGGCTTATCTCCGCGGGCACCTCTTCGCCCTCTCGCCCGACGGCGACCGTTCGGGAGTGATCGAGGACTGGTTCAACGCCGTGGCGGGCAACACGCGCTGGACATACGACTACGTCTACGGGACATACGCGGAGAGCCTCAAGGACGTAATGGACGGGAGGCTCGACATCGTGGGGGGGATCGGCTTCACGGCCGAGCGTGGCGAGACGCTGCTGTACCCGCACACGCCGATAGGGATGCTTCGCGTCTACCTGTGGACGAAGCGCAACAGCCGCATCAAGGCTGGAGACCATTCCACATGGCGCGTCATGAAGGTCGGGCTCCTCTCCGGCTCATTCAGCGCCGACCGAGTGAAGAAGAAGCTCGAGGCGACGGGGAATCCAAGGGGGATCGTGTGCTCGGAATATCCGACGGAACACGAGCTGATGAAGGCCTACTTCGGAGGCGAAGTGGACGCCTGTGTCGACATCGAAACGCCCGCCCTTAACAACGAGCGCGCCCTGCACGTCTACGTGTCGCATCCCATGTACGTCTGCGTCGCCCCGAACAGGCGCGACCTCTTCCTCGAGCTGGAGCGGGCGATGGACAGGGTCTGCGACGACTTCCCGAAGTACATGCGGATGATCTCCGAGCGGCACTACGGCATCCGGGACGAGATGTCCCTGCTGACATTCTCCGAGGCGGAATGGCTCAAGACCCGCCGCGCCGACCCAGCCCCCGTGATGATCGACTTCTCCCCGTGGCCGGTGAACCTGAAGGACGCCGACGGCAACATCGTCCACTTCGCGAAGGAGTTCCTCGAGGCGCTTTCGCGGCGCACCGGGCTCAGGTTCGACACGCAGCCGCAGACGGGCATCAACACGGCCGAGGCGAAGTTCATGCGCGGCGAGACGAAGTTCTGGATACCGTACCCCGAGAAGACCGACGTCGTGGCTATGGGCGGCGTGTCCGTGTTCTCCCTGCCGGTCCCGAAGGTGTACGCGCACATGCTCGGGTCGAGCGAGGAGAACGGCACGCTCGAGATGTGGGCCAGCCGCGACATCCCCGACGAGCTGGTGAGCGTGATCCGCAAGGCGGTGTCGGGGATGGATCCAGAGGACATCCAGGAGATGTTCATCAAGGCCGCCGCAGAGCGCACCGTCGCGAAGCGCGTGTTCGGGATGACGGAGGACGAGTTCGAGCGGTTCCTCGTAATCACAGGTTTCGCCGCGCTTTCGCTCGCCGCCGCTTTCGCGTTCGTCATGATCCTCCTCCTGCGCAGGCAGGTGAAGCGCGCCAACGAGGCAGCGAAGGTCGCGGAGGAGTACTCCAAGGCGAAGACGCGGTTCCTCGCGATGATGTCGCACGAGCTCCGCACTCCGCTCAACGCCGTCATCGGCTTCGCGGAGTTCCTCTCGCGCGCGGACTGCGGCGAGGAGCGCCGGAAGGAATACATAACCGGAATCCAGCTGAGCGCCAACGCCCTCCTTGACCTCATAAACGACGTGCTCGACCTCTCAAAGCTCGACTCCGGCGCGATGCACATGCTCTCGGGCGAGTGCGACGTGGAGCAGGCGGCGGAGGAGCTGCCCGCCATCTTCAACTACAACTTCAGGCGCACGGGCGTGCCGCTCCGCATCCACCGCACCACCCCGGATGCCGTGCCGGTCCTGCGTCTTTCGCACCAGGGGCTCAAGCAGATACTCATCAACCTCATCGGCAACTCGGCCAAGTTCACCGAGAGCGGGGAGATCGACGTCGAGTACGGGTGGGATTCCGCCACGCAGACCCTGTCGCTCACCGTGCGCGACACTGGATGCGGGATCTCCGACGAGAAGATGGCCCATCTGTTCGATCCCTTCGTGCAGGACATCTCCAGCCGCATGAAGCACGCCGAGGGCGAGATGCGAGGCACGGGACTCGGCCTCCCAATCGTGAAGCGCATGGTCGACAACGCGGGCGGAACGGTCGACGTCACGAGCGAGGTCGGCAAGGGCACCACTTTCGTCATCAAGATCCCGTCCCTCGACGTCGTGCGCGCAGCCCCGCCGAAGCGCACGGAACTGGCGCACGGGATCCCCGGCAAGATACTCGTCGTCGACGACATGGCCATCAACCGCAAGGTGCTCGGCATCCACCTGCGCAACCTCGAGGCGAAGGACGTCCGCTTCGCGGAGAACGGCGTCAAGGCGCTCGAGGCGATGAAGGACTGGAAGCCGGACGTCGTCCTCACGGATATGTGGATGCCGGAGATGGACGGGCAGCAGCTCGCGACCGCGATGAAGAAGGACCCGACGCTCGCCGGCATCCCCGTCATGGCGATCACCGCAGACATAGACGTCGCCTCGACCTACGACATGTCCGGCTTCGCCAAGGTCATCGCAAAGCCCGTCACAAGCGACAAGCTGCGGACGATGTTCTGCTGACGGTGTGCCTGATGATGGGTGATTTCGCGCGGTGATTTTGGTATAATATCATCCATGAATCTTGGAAGAGCCATAGTCTTTGCCGTGGCGGCAGTCGCATTGCCGCTCGTGACAGCGGCAGTGCCGCCCGGCGTGAGCCCCGGGCCGGGGATACGCTATGCTACCGACGCCTATCCCGGCTTCGACAGCGAGGACGAGCTGCTGAAGCCGGCTCGCAAGGAGCCGCGGTGGTTCGGCTGGCTGAACGGGCCCGAGAAGGACACTGCCGCAGAGCAGCTCGAGTACGCGGCCTCTCTCGAGTCCGAGGAGTCGTGGAAGGCTGCGCGGAAGGCCTACGACGCGCTCGTGCGCGAATGGCCGACCTCGCCCGAGGCGGCGAAGGCGCAGAAGGCCGTCGCTGACATATGCCTCGGCAAGCTCCTCGATTCCGAGGCGGCATTCGCGGAATACCGCTATCTCCTCGACTTCTACTCCGCGCAGTGCGACTACGACCAGATAGTCGAGCAGATGTACAGGACGGCGGAGCTCATGCGCGACGAGGGGAAGACCGTTCTCTTCTTCAGGTTCGACAATACCGTTGACGTTCGTCGCGCGTACGAGGCCGTGGTGCTTCGCGCGCCCGGCGCCGCGTTCGCCCCGAAGGCGATGCTCACGATCGCGTCGCTTCGCGAGGACGAGGACAAGCCGGAGACGGCGGCGACAGTCTACGAAAACCTCCGCAGCATGTATCCCGACACGCAGGAGGCCGCCATCTCCCTGTACCGCGAGGCGAAGGCGCGCATGATCGTCCTGCGCCGCTGCGAATACAACCGCGAACGCGTGCAGGACATGATCGGCTTCCTCACGTTTGCGCTCGGTTCCGGCAAGCTCGCCCCTGGCGAGATGGACGAGGTCGCCGCGTTCCGCGACGAGGCGAAGGCGCTTCTCGAGGAGGAGGCGTACAACGCCGCGAAATTCTACGACTCGCGCACGCGCACGAAGCGCAGCGCCAAGAGCGCATACCAGCGCTTTCTCGACGAATACCCGGCTTCCGACAGGGCTCCGGAAGTGCGCCGTCGTCTGTTGGAGCTTCAGCAGGAGGAAGGCAAATGAGTAAGATTCTCCCGGCGGTACTCGCGGCTTTCGCGCTGGCCGGATGCGCCAGCTACAGATGGACGTCTTCGGTTCCGGCCGACATGCGCACCGTGAGCGTCCCGACGTTCCGCAACGAGTCTGATCTTGTCGAGTTCGGCGCCGTCACGACGCGCCAGGTGCTGCGCGAGTTCCAGCGCGAGGGCACGTTCAAGATAGCGTCGTCCGACGATGCCGCCGTAGAGGTGCAGGGCGTCGTAAAGGTCGCCTCGGCCGGGCTCATATACTTCAAGCGCGAGATGTCGATGCGCGCGTTCGAGCAGAGGCTCACCGTCGTCGCCGATGTCTCCGTCGTCGACAGGCGCAGCGGAAAGGTCGTCGTGAACAACCGCCGCTACACCGCCGATACGACTTACTTTTCCGACACCGACATAGCCACCGCAAGGCGCGATGCATCTGGGCGTGCGGCCGAAGATCTCGCGAGGCAGATCGTCGACGATGTTGTGTCGTGCCGCTGGGACGACGCAAAGGGCAAGGAGGGTACGAAATGAAGAACGATGGGGTCCATGCCGTCATCGAGCTGAGGATCACCCCTCAGAGAGACTGCGGCTTCGGCAAGATCGCAGAGCGCGTTTCGCGCTTCGAGCAGGTAGAGGCGTGCTTCCTGATGTCGGGGGGCTACGACCTTCTCGTGTTCGTAAAGGGCGACAGCCTTCAGGACGTCGCGCAGTTCGTCGCAGCCGATCTTTCGACGATAGACGGCGTGCTGTCCACCGCGACGCACTTCATGCTCGAGACTTACAAGGCCGGGGGAGTGTTCAGCAGCCCCTGCGACACAAGACTGGAGGTTTCGTGATGGCGGTGGATCTTGCGCAAAAGGCGCAGAACTTCACGAACAGGGGCAGGCAGGCCCTTGAGACCGGGCGTTACGAGCTCGCGGTCGACATGCTGATGGAGGCCGTTTCCGCGGCGCCAGACGTCCTCGAGACGCGCAGGCTCCTCAGGGCCGCGCAGATCGCGAACTTCCGCAAGAACGGCAAGGCGGGCTTCGGCGCGAAGCTCGGCTACAAGATGGCGCAGATGAAGATCATGGGGCTTGTGAAGAAGGGGCGCGGCGTCGAGGCGATGGCCGAGGCCGAGAAGCTCCTTTGCCAGAATCCCCTTGACCCCGACAACATCGAGGCCGCGGTGAAGGCCGCCGAGGCGGCGGGCAAGGCCGACCATGCGGCGATAACCGTCGAGGCCGCGTACGAGTGCTCCAACCGCGATCCGGCGCTTCTCGAGCGCGTCGCCACCTACTACACGATGGCCAAGCGCTACGACAAGGCGCGCGACGCCTACCAGAAGCTCTCCGAGCTGAAGCCCGGCGACCAGCGCGTGCTCCAGCTTCTCAAGAACACCGAGGCGCAGGCGACGATGAACGCGGGCTGGGAGCAGACCGCCGGCAAGAAAGGCGGTTTCCAGGCCCTTATCGCCAACAAGGAGCAGGCCAAGAAGCTTGACCAGGCCAACAAGGCAGTCATCACGGGCGATGATGCGGATGCGCTCATCAAGGAGAAGCTCGATCAGATTGCGCGCGAGCCGAAGAACATGAACTTCCGCCGCGCCCTTGCGCGAATCTACGTCCAGAACAAGCGCTTCGAGGAGGCGATACAGTGCCTTACCGACGCGATTGAGGCGGCGGGGTCGATGGATCCCGAGCTCGACCGCATGCTCTCGCAGACGTATGTCAGCTACTACGACCAGCAGATAGAGGCGTACCGCGCCGCAGGCGACGAGGAGAACGCCATCGAGATGGAGAATCAGAAGAACCAGTTCGTGTTCGACGATCTCGCGCAGCGCGTCGAGAGGTATCCGAACGACCTGCATCTGCGCTACGAGCTCGGTCTCCAGTACTACACCTACGAGTACTACGACGAGGCGCTGGAGCACCTTCAGCTTGCGCAGAAGAGCCCCAAGGACCGCCTGTGGGCGCTCTACTACCTCGCCATGTGCTTCCTCAAGAAGGGGCAGACGGACATGGCCGTCATGCAGCTCGAGACCGCGCGCGACGCGATACCGACGATGGACGACCTCAAGAAGAAGGTCGTCTACCAG
>CACYNF010000035.1 GCA_902775595.1 uncultured bacterium
AAGCACAAAAAATGTGCCCTTTTGCGTCGTATGTTCTGGCCTAAACTACCTGATGAAGACGACAAGCCCGCTGCCGCCAACAACGATGGAGCCATCGCCCTTGATGAACTCGGGATTCGTCTCGGCAGTATAGGTGCCGTAGCGATAACGAGTTCCGTTGACGACAAGCGAAGCTGTCGTAAGCGTATATCCGTCAGTGAACACGCACTGCGTTCCATCTGTTGCGGAGAAATTTAGCCCGCCGATAGCGGCATTCGCAGTAAGGCGAATCTTACCGTAGCCATTCAGGCTCCAGGTTGAGTGCCTGAGGTTTTCCGTCGGATTTTGACGCGCCGGGAGATGTGTTGCGGAGATGATCGAGGTCGTATCCGCCGGATTTCGGCGGATCTGATTTGTGTCGCTCACGAGCACCGTTCCGGTTGTTTCGGTATCATCCGCGAGCTGGAGGACGACGGTGCCTGCCGCGCCGAGAACAACGTCGTTATCGAGCGAATCGCCGGTGATGTTGGTAAGCAGGCCAGGATTCGCATGAATCTGTGACGGTGCGCTGAAGTTTTCCAATGTTGCACCGATTGTCGTCAACTTGACGCGGATGCGACCACCCGATCCCGGTCCAAAAAGACACTTGCCGCCGTCGGCGTCAATCGACCCGCTGCCCGACAATGTCGCGGCGGTGATATTGACCGTGCCGCCGGAAGCACCCGACTTCTGGGCATCCCATCCAAAGCCGTGGCTTGCAATCGAACCATCGACAAGTAGATCGCCTGCGACGGTCATGAGAATGCATCCCGCGCCGGAATAGGCGTCGCGGCTGTCGCCTTTGCCCGCGGAACCCCAGTCGCTCGGATTGAGAATCGAGCCATAGGAATTGAACACTCCCGAAAACGGCTGGTGCCCGCCGTCGCCGGCGTACGATCCGCCGAGATAGATGAAATTAGTAGTGACAGTCTCAGCGTCTTCGACTATGTTCGTGACAACTTGGAACCCCGGACCCTCGTAGTAACCGCGCGCACGATACTTGGCATCGTTCTCCTTCGCCGTGCCGGACTGCACGATCGCACCCGTGCCGATGGTCATATCACCTTCTACAATCACATTTATGCACTTTTCGGGCTGCGCGGCAGGTCCAATGTGCGTCCAGTTCGCAGTGCCAGAAAGCGCGACATCGCCCTTCACGGTCACGGCAGACAAAGGTGTCGTGTCAAAATAAACGATACCCGCGCTCTGAACCCATCCCGCAACCGAAGGAATGGCCGTGGAGTTCCAGTTGATCGTGAGATTTTTACCGAAGAGGTCGTTAATCTCGATGACATCCGAAGCATCCGGGAGCGCACCGCCCTGCCAGTTGGAGGGATCGGACGCATCGGACGAATTGCCGACCCAGACCTTGCGGTCCGTCGGAAGATCTGCGGCCACCACATTACCCGTGCGCCACACCATCATATCCGCCGTCTCGCTTTCCGCCAGAATCGCGTAGTAGTAACGCGAGCCGGACGTGACATCGACTGTCGCCGTGTTGATTCCGTTTCCGTCCTTCTCCATCACGGCCGAAGCGGCCCAGTCGTTCGTCGTCGCACCGCGATCGGTCGTTCCGTAGTAGACGGTCACGACTGTATCGGCGATTGAGTCCGCGGCCTGCTGCAACGTGAATGTAATCTTGTCGTTAGAGAAGGATGCACCAAACGATTCGACCTTAGGCTCGCCCTCGCTGGGCTTAAGGTAGAGGCGGTAGGCGTAGTAGGTCACCTCCTCGTCGCCAACTGAAATTGTAGTTTGAGGTCCGTCGACAATGCGTTCGTATTCGAATCGTTTATTGAACTCGGTTTCGTCGATTTTTAGACCGTTAAATGTAAAGCGGTTTCCACCAAAGGTGTCGGCATATATTGTCCCTTTGGAGAGGAAGCACATTGATGCTGTCCCGCCAGACAAAACATCCACCCGCGCTTCTGCACCATATACACCGCCTTGCGCCTGGTCGGGTCTTCCCGTGCGGTATGCGGTCAGATTCCCGTTCTTGATCGTCAGCCTGTTGCTTCCCGGAACGAAGGTAGTACAGCTGAAATTGAAGCCATCAAGAACATAGTCGACATTTGAATGAAGCTCGCCCGTCAGCGCGAGCGTACCTGCAACCATGTGGTCTGTGTCATTAAGGGTGTAGTTGTTCTTCGTGACAACGGCATCTGCCTTCTCGATCCAGCGGATCTCGCTGTCCGTCGGCTGATGTCCGAGCGACCACTGCGTACCATCGGTCCAGTTGCCGACCGTGCCGATCCACTCGTTGACGGTTCCTTCTACGTCATAATGGTGCGTATAAAGAGCGACCATGTCGGAGGCACTTGATCCCTCCTCATTAACGGCGATTAGCCGCATCTTTAGGGCCTGTTTTGCAGGAACGCCACTTACAACCACATCATTGAATCCAAGCGATGTCGCCGTCCCCACAAGGATATTGTTGTCTCCCCAGTCGGCGAACTTGCGCCCTCTGTCCACAGTGTCGTAGACGAGATATACCGAAGCGGCTGGATTTCCGATTTTCGTAAATGTGGTGTCGACTACAATACTGGTGTCGGTCACCCCCTGGGCAATTGAGGCAGATGCAATTTCTGGAGCATCTTCAGAAATCGGGGCTGGCTGAAACGAAACAATACCGTCGTCTTCTTCGACTGTGAAGAACGACATGAACTGTTCGCTTGTGATGACCGATCCATCATAGCGATATTTCGGCTTCGTAGATGATGTTCCGAAAGTCTTGGAATAAACGGTCGAAACATCCCCCGGAAGCGAAACTTTGCAAGTCGACCCTGCGGGGAAGTCGAAATAAGTCGTAGTCCCGCCGGCGTTGCTCATACCTCCGTCGGTGTCGTCGGTGAATGTGACAGAACCGGACAGAAGCGAAACTGCGCCAGAAATATTGGCATGTGTACAAATAACATCCACATGCCCAAACTCAGCGCCCGCCTGCGGCTTGAACTGTCCTGTCGATGTAATGACCGATCCGGAGCTTGCAATTGCGGTGCCGGCTTGTGGTGAGATGTTGCCGGAGACAATCAGAACGCCACCTTCCTGGATATCGTCTGTGGCTGGAAATTTATAGGAGTCCACCGTCAGTTCCAAACGCCCGCCTCTTCTAACCTCAAACTTCGACCGCTTCAAGTCCCTGCGGCAGTAAAGAATGCCACCATCATCTACAATAACATTGCTGAGCCCTACGCCATTGCTTCCGGTCATGGTGCCTGAATCAAAAGATCCGCCGCTTGCAAGGTAAATCGTACCCCCCTTGACATCGCAATATGCAGTTCCCGTCGTCTGCTTGAAAGAAGCACCATTAATCAAAGTCAATGTACCGGATATCTTGAGGTCACCTCCTGGTTCGTATGCTACAGCATACGGCCCGTCTATCGTTATATCATCTGTACAGTTATTGGCTGGCGCGGCTGCCGCCGGGTTAGTCACGTTTCCCGCGCCGTCGTCGTATTTCCAGTTTTCACGTGTGAACCACTTGCCGTCATTGCCTTCTCCGGTCCATATATATGTTCCGGCGACAAGTTGCCCCGCTATTGCGGCAATTAAGATTGAAACGAGTTTTTTCACGGCCATCCCTTTCTGGTGGCGCCATTATAGCATAATTGACGGTTTTGCGGATATCTATTCAAGCATAAAAAATGTGCCCTTTTGCGTCACTATGTAGAGTGTGCTTCGGACTGAAGTATGATATAATCTCTCCATGCCCATGCCTTGCCACGCCAAGCCGCTCGCCTCGAAAAGCGCCGGTCATTACCGCCGCTTCAAGGACTACGACTACTCGCGCGGGGCGGCGATTTTCATCACCTTTGCTGTCGCCGGGCGAACCAAAGTGTTTGGCTCCGTCGATGAAAACGGCAGGCTGCGCTATTCTTCTGCCGGCATGGCGGCACTGTCGACTCTCTCCATCGAAGAGCGCCGCAGAGACGACATCATCGTGGAGAAATCGGCGATTATGCCGGACCATGTGCATCTGAGGCTCTACCTCAAGCCGGGCATGGACCGCCCTCTCGCCAGACTTGCGCAGTTTGTAAACAACTTCAAACGCTGGACTAGATACAGCAGCGCAAAAACAGGCGTCGAATTCGAGTGGGAACGCGGCTACCACGACCGCCTCTGCCTCAGCCGGGAGATAATCGAGCTTGCCGACAAGTATATCGAGAACAACCCTCTTAAATGGCATCTAATGCACGGCCATCCACCGCCGCTCAAGGTGGTCGAGCCTGTTTCGTCTCCGCGCATCCCCGGCGACGAGTGGTGGAGCGCGGCAGGCGCGATTGAGCTTTTGGCTCCAGAACGAAAAATCTGCGCGATCAGGCTCTCTCGGCGAATCCCCGGGAAAGACTATTCAACCGTGGTCGAGCGTCTGATGACAGCCGTCGACAAGGGATTTGTGCTTGCTGGAACTTTCATTTCGCCATGCGAGCGCGAAGTGGCGCGGGCGCTCATCGCTCACGGTGCGCCAATGATCAGGGCCGTGCCCGACCCGCTCGCGCTCGTCTACCGACCCAAGGGCGACGAGCCTCGGCAGTTCGCCGACGGGCGGCTATTGCTTCTCTCCCGCGTCGCCGCTCCAGGATCGTCTCGCTACGACGCCTGGCACGGCATTAACGACGCGCTGGCAGACTTTGCCACCTCAACGGCAGGCGGGTTGTCGCTCTACGCGACGTCGGCGACAGACTTCCAGTTTAGCCGGTAATTGGTGTGCTTCGGCCTGAAGGGCCTCGCACCAAGACGACGGCGATCAAGAGGCTCGCTACCGAGCGGCTTAAAAGACCAAAACATCTTGGTGCGAGGCCCTTCAGGCCGAAAAGACCAAAACTTCCCGCTCCATCTTGGTGCGAGGCCCTTTAGGCCGAAGCACACCTTAGTCGGCAATGTACTCGATGTCGTCGAGATAAAAGGCAAACGGCTTCCCCTGGCCGCCGAAGTTGAAGCCGAAGCCGGTCTTGATCTGCGAGAGGTCTTCGCCGTCGAGCGGGATGCGGTAGCGCGTCCACGACTTCTTCAGCACGACGTTCTCGAGCTTGCGGTTCGCCGTGTCGTGGAACGGCTTGTCCTTGCCGATGCCGCCCATGAAGAAGCTCACCTTCTCTCCGCCCTTCTCGCCGCGCGCCCAGAAGACGAGCGTCGCCGCCTTCGAGAGATTCGCGCCGCCCGGCTTGTCGCCCCAGTCGCCGGCCGGGCTCTGCCAGAAGATCCCCGCCCAGTTGCCGTTCGCGGAATACTCGATCTTCATGCACGTCTCGCCGGAATGCGGCTTCTCGGAGCACTTGTCGTCGACCTTCATCGCGCCGGTGTTGCCCATGTAGCCGGATACGTACCACGGGCCGTTCGCGCCGTCGCGGTAGACTGGATACGGCATCGACGCCGCCCTAAGCTCCTTCTTCGGCTTCGGCCCCTTCCCGACGAGCGGCCAGTTCGCGTACGCAGCGTTGCCCTTCCCGTCGAAGCAGTAGGCGTAGAGACGGTAGTTCCCGCCTCCGGGGAGCTTCACCTTCACCTTGTTCGTGCCCTGCCCCGCGACGATCGCGTCATCCCATCCCTGCGGCATCGCGAGCCCAAGCCCCGCCTCGCCGTAGTACGACGCCTCGTCGATAAGCGTCCACCGCCACTTCAGCTTGTCGCCGTCGAGATCCTTCGCGGCAACGGAAGCTTCGATCACCTCGCCCTCGGCCGGCGCGTCCTTCGAGACCTTCACATCCTCGATGCGCGGGCAGCGGTTCGCGACCTTGCTGCCCCAGAACTTGGCGAGCGTCGCGACGACCTCGAGCTTCGTGCCGTCGGGGAGCATCGTGCCGAACCACGTCGGCGAGACCTCGTTCTTGTGCCCCCACGTGAAGACGTATCCGCCGAGGCACCACTTGCCCTTCTCGTCGAGAATCGTCTTCTCGTATATCTCCCGGTACCAGTCGGCCTTGCGCGTCGATGTCAATTCAAGCGGCAGCCCATTCGGTGCCTTGGCGCCTTCGTCCGCGCCCTTCGGCCCATATTCCGTGAGAATGTAGGGGACCTTCCCGCCGAGCTCGCGCCAGCGCCTGCCTACGCTCGTCGCGCCGCCGTAGGAGTTGATGCCCATGTACTGGAGCTCCGGCGCATACTGGTTGATCGCGTCGGCCTTCTCCTTCCACATGTCCGCGACGACAGTTCCGACGGGATGGTTTGGATCAGCCGCCTTCACCTTCTTCGCAAGGCGGTTGATGAACTGCCACATCTCCTTCGGGTTCGGCTCGCCGAGTTCCATCTCGTTGCCGAGCGCATAGCAGAGAAGCGCGGGATGGTCCTTGATCTGCGCTACAGTCTCGAGCACCTCGCGCTCGGTCTTTTCGAGCGCCGCCTTGTCGAGATAGCTGAACCCGTGGTTGTGGTGCCCGAGCCAGAAGCCGAGCATCACGGTCTGGCCATATTTCTTCGCCTCGTCGAGCTCGGCCTTTGCCCTGCCCGCGCCCCAGGTGCGGAAGGAGTTGCCGCCGATCTCCTTGAGGAGCGCCTTCGAGCCGCCGCCGCCACCGCCCTTGATGAAATAGGGCTTGCCGTTCAGCGTGAGGCGCCACGAGCCCTCGCCGCCCTCAATCTTGACGACCGACCCCGCCCCGTAAAGAGCAGTCGCGGCGCATACGGGAAGAAGAAATGCTATGAGTGTTTTTTTCATGTCTCCATTATACAATATTCTGCGCGGATTGACAGCCACGATTGCGTCATTAAAATATTGCCGATTGCGTCATTCCGTTTTTTCTGGTAGAATAGAGGCATGAATACGGTTCTCTTCATCACGGATCTCCACGTCGGCTCGCATATCCCCGAGTTCGCCGGAGTCTACGACCGCGCAGCGGCGCACAGCTGGCGCGTGATAGAGCTTGAGCTTGCGCGGACAGTCCGCCCGCTGCGCGAGCTCGTTTCGCAGTGGAAGCCCGCAGGGTGCATTCTCGAGGGCAGCAGCGTTTCCGCCGCCGACGCGCGACGCGCGTTCAGGGGAATCCCAGTGGTGAACCTCGACCCCGGCGCGAAGACCGCCGCGTTGGCGCACCACACAGTAACGAGCGATCCCGGCACGATAGCGCAGTGGGCGGCGAAGGAGCTTCTGCGCACAAAGCCCGCGTCATTCGCCTACTTCGGATGGTGCACGAAGACCGTGTGGAGCGTGGAGCGGGGTCGACTGTTCAAGGAGGCCGTACAGCGCGAGACAAACGCCCCGTTCGCAAGCTTCGAATCCAACTGGGACATGGGCGACACGCTCGGCGTGCAGAAGAGACTCGCGAAGTTCCTCGAGCCGCTTCCAAAGCCCGTCGCGATATTCGCCGTGAACGACTACGCGGCTGTTCAGGTGGCGGAGGCGTGCCGCCAGGCCGGGCTCTCCTGCCCGGGCGACTTCACCCTCGCGGGCGTAGACAACGAGGAGATGCACTGCGAATGCGCGGACCCGACGCTCACCTCCATCGAGCAGGATTTCCGCAAGGCGGGACGCCTTGCCGCCGATCTTCTCGACGAGCTGATCAAGAACCCGAAGCTTTCCCCGAAGCACCTCAAGTTCGGACCTGTGCGCCTCGTCCGCAGGCAGTCCACGCGCTCGTTCAAGTTCTACGACCCGCGCGTAACGAAGGCGGTGGAGCGCATACGCCGCGATGCGGCCACGGGCCTCTCAGCCGCCGACGTTCTCGCGGAATTCCCGTACTCGCGGCGCATCGCCGAGAAGCGCTTCCGTGCGGCGACGGGAAAGACGATCCTCGAGGAGATACAGGATGTCCGCTTCGAAAAGGTCTGCGAACTCCTGATGACGGACATTCCGATCGGCCATATCGCGGGACGCTGCGGAATGCAGTCGGATTCGTTCCTGAAGCGCTTCTTCAAGGCACGCACGGGGATGACGCTCCGCGCCTGGAGAAATGCACACCAATAACTGGCGAATCAGCGCCTCTGGCGCAGCCAAACCCAGAAAAGGACAAGCACGACGACGGCAACGACGCCGATGCGCCCGCGGCGGAACGCGGCGTCGGGGTCAACTGGGGGCGGAGGCGGCGGCTCCTGAGCGACGGACTCGACGACAAGCGCGCCACCCTGGCCGTCAGGTTGCAACGCCTGCGATTCCGCGGCATGGGCGGCCTCTCGCTCTAGACGCTCCTCCTCTGCGGCGCGCAGCTCGCGCTTCAGCTGCGCCGTCACTACACTCGGATCTGCACTGGCTTCAACCATAGATTCGAATCACCTGCCCTTTCTTCAGTCGAAGATGACCATACCATCAGGGATCTCCGCCCAGGCGACAGTCGTCGGCGGGTTGTCGCTCGCCTTTGCGAGACCGACCTTGTCGTTGTCGACAGTCTCGGACGAGCCGGAGTAGAGCCTGATGTCCCAGTTGAGGTAGAGATTGCTGGAGTAGCGTATGCCCTCGTTGCGGCAGACGAGCGCGCCGTTGAAGGTACACTTGCCTATGACGCCGAAGATGCCATGGTTGTTGTATAGAACGCCGTCGACGCGCGTGATCGTCGAAGAGCAACGGGAGGAAATCTCGGTATCGAGACAGACCGACTCGTAGTACTTGCGGTCGTATGAAACTCCGGGGACCTGTATGCACGGAGTGTAGTATTCGTTTTTGCTGACGTACCTGTTCTCCTTAGTGTGGGTCGTCGTGTTGTAGGTCTCGTAGGTACCGGATCTTGTCGCCTTTTTCTGCTCACCGGGTCCGTCAACCATGCGCTGCTTGCCGAACTTTCCCGTCCTGGAATCCCTGCCGCCTGGCACGAAGGCCGCGAGACCGGCGCTCTCGCACTTGGCGAAGTCCGCGGAGTTGACGTATTCCGCCACCGTGTAGTTGCCGCCAAACGTCTCGGGATAGCCGATGGCCGCATCGGACGTGTCGCACTTGTACTTCTGCACGTAGGGCTCCTGGGAGAGATATGTCTTGATGTCGCTGAGCCATCCCGACGACGAACTGTAGTAGCCGTAGCCAGAAGTGGTCTGCTGCGTATAGTCGCCAAGAACGATGTTGCCCTTCGCCATGAGCCCGAGCATGTCCTTTGTGGCATTGCTGGCGCCTTCGGTGGACTTGCCGTTCCACTGCGGCGGATTCTTGTAGGTTATGTTGCCGACGATGTGGATGTTGCGCCCGGAGTATATGGTGCCCTGCCCCGTTACATAGCCCTTTATGATGACGTCGCTCGGAATGATCACGGGCCCGTTGATCTCGATCGGATGGCTCTCAGTCCCCTCCAGCACGATCGCTCCATAGTCGGGAGCGGTTATCTCTTGCCCGTTGTGCGTGATCTTCTCGACGCCAGACGGCCCCACGCCGTCGTAGTAGACCGACACGAGAGTCTTGCCGCCCTGCTTGATCGTGGACATGCTTGGGTCTGCGTCGTGCAGCTGCTGCGCCCATTCGCGATAGGCGCTTTCATTCGACGAAATGTCGCCTATGTACGGCATCTCTATCGCCAGGTCCTCGTTGGCGTGTATTCTGTTGGCCCTGTCCGCCGCCGTAACGGTCTGGGGCGCCTCGTAGCCGCCGGCGTTCAGCTCGCCCGACAGCGGATCGGAGCTGAGCGGACGGGCCATGTTGGAAGAGCCGTAGGTCGTCGACCTGTACGTGCTGTAGCTGTCCATCTGCCCGGTGCTCGTGATGTTCCCCGGCACGTGAAGCTCGTCGTTCTTCGCGGCGTAAACCTTGCCGTTCACCTTGCAGTTCGAATCGAGCGACATGTTTCCGTTCGCCCTGACGTCGCCGTTTGCCGTGCATCCGGAGCCCTGGAACCAGCCGTAGTTGTTGACGAAGTACGCGTTGTTGAACACCTTGGAGCGCTGCTGCGCGAAGCGGACTTTCTCGACGACCGTAGACGAGACCGCGGGGCCGCCGGGGACATGCCTCTCAGCCCGGGCGACAAACGTCACGTTCGCCCACTGGGTGCCGGCCGTGTGTTCCACGGCGCCGATCCTGACCTTGACGACGCAATCCATGTTGGTCACGACGTCGTCGAGCGTCAACGGATTCTTCGCGCCGATGGTCCGCTTCGCCACCGTGCTGGAATAGGCCTCAAACCAGTCGAACGAACTTACCGTCGTCGAGCCTATCGCGTCGCCGCCGATGATGTGGCCGTACCGTTCGAGCGACAGGATGAACGCCTCGTTCACGGCATGCTTCGCGATTTCGATCTCGCTCTGGGCGGCAAGCCTGCAGATGTCGCGCCCCGTGGCGATGGCCGACGCGCGCACCGTCCACGAGACGTAGCCCATGACACCCGCAAGAAGGATGGTGACGACCCCCATCATCACGAGGGTGGACAGGAGGGCGACGCCCGATCTCGTGTTTCCGCGTTTCATGGTCAGTATTTCCCCGAAATGTCCTTCATGGGCTGTATCCGCCCCATAAGCGGCACGGAGACACGCTCGCGCCGGTAGACGCTAACTCCGCCCGCCTTCGTCATGAGGTTGATGTCTATGCCGACGCGGTAGACATCCGTCGCCTTGGTGCCGAGCGTTTCGTAGGAGACGACATCGGACATGAGGCTGTCAACGAGCGAGACGTTTCGGGGCCAGAGCCAGCCCGCATACTGAACCCAGTTCGGGATGTGTTCGTTGACAAAATGCCACCCGCCGGACGAACCTCCCATGATGATGCGCACCGACTGCGGACGCACGTCGGAAAGCGAGGTTCCCAGGGCGCCCATCTGCATGAGGATGTTGTGGCTCCCCGTCTCCACGACCCAGCTGCTGTTCGTGCCGCTGAGCATGCCGGCGTAGTGGACGCCGTCCACAGCCGGCGCCACGTGGAAGAGGAGCTTCTCGCGGAGGCCGCGGGACGCGAGCGCGAGCTCCGACTCGGCCATGGCGGTCGCCAACATCCGCTGGGCCGAAAGGAAAGTGGTCATTACGGCCGCCAGGACGATGCCGAGGATCAGCGTCGCCACCATGGTCTCGCCTATGGTGAACCCCTTTCTCATATCCCCCTTTCGAACGGTCCTTTGTACACCGACACAGGGACAGAAAAACTTCGACCGGACGTCGTGCCTACCGAGTTGAGCCTGCGGCGCGACGAAGCCGGCCCCCATTCAACGTTGACGTCTATCCGCTTCACCACCTGCGACGAACCGTGGCGCGACGGCGAAGAGGAGCCGGACAGCAGCGCCACGCGGACGTAGAGCCTAGCGTCTGCGCCGCCGTTCAGCTCCCTGCAGAGCATCGGGCAGGCGTTCGAGCTGACGACGAAATAACCGGAACCGTTGTCTGAATAGAACCTCGCCGTCGTCGAGTTGTTCAGTTCGTCGTAGGGCTTGTTGAGCCACTTCCACGCGGTGTCCCAGGCGAACGCCTCGGCCGCGAGGAGTTGGGCGTTCTCGTGGGATATGCGCGTCGCAACTATCACCCCCTCGAGGCAGGCAAGCGTGAGCAGCACGGCGATCGACCCCGCGAGCATCACTTCGACGAGCGTTACTCCCCGCCGCGCCTTCAAGACAGGCCCTCCTTGACAGGAAACATGCGCGCGAGAGCCGTCTCCACAAACGACGGCATCGTCAAGTAGAACCTGCAGGGCATCACGGCCGAAAGCTCCGAGCGGAGCCCCTCGTCCGCCGGATTGAGGATCGCGACGAGCGCGTCCTTGCCGATCAACGCAAATGGAACGGCGCCGCGAACGCGCAGCGTGAGCGCCGGGAACGGCGAGAAAAGACTCTTCGGGGGCTCGAACGCCGCAAGGGGAATGGGTGGGGCGGCATGGCGGTCGGCGAGATACGCGATGCACTTCTCGAGCGCCGTCGAATTCTCTTTTTCGAGAATTTGCAGTGCGGAAACAAGAAACACCTGCCCGGCCGTCGGCGTTACCTCGATCTGCGCCTTGAGACGCTTCGACTCCTCCTCGGAAAGCACACCTCCGTCCACAAGCTCGTCGACAAGCGCAAACTCCGCCTTCACGGCGGCAGACGAAACAGACTCGACGATTTCGTACTCGGTCATCTCCTTCGGCACCTCGGGCGTAAGGTCTGGCGCTGGGGCGATGAGCGTCTTGACTCTGAGGGAAAGCGCCTTCGCCTCGGCGTAATCGCTCGCCTCAAGCCGCGGCAAAAGCCCTTCCAGAGCAGCAGTGTCGTGCTCTTTAATCAATATCTTTGTCAGGGAAACAAGGGCTTTTTGGGCATCTTCGTGCCTGTCAAGCTGCTCATACGCGACTACAAGGAACTCAAGGGTGACGCGATCCTCCGGCATCAGCTGGAGCATCTGCTCGAAATACGCAACGCCTTCGGCGAGACGTGCGTCAAATTTTGGTTCGTCTTCTGCCATATCAGAAACATTGTAGCACATACCATGCCAACATGTGGCACGGTATGTGCTAATACATTGTCGCACATGGCAGAACAGACACAGACAAAAAGCAGATTCCACGTCCGTCGCGGCGGAGCGGCCGAGATCAAGAAGATCGAGGACCCCTCCGATTTCGCGATAGCGGCCGCCGACTATCTCGGCGTGCAGCCGATTTCAATTCCTTCGGGCTTTGTTCCCTCGCAGGAGCTTCTCTGCGGGATGGATGCTGACGCGTGGAACCGCGCCAAGGCCATTCCGCTGATGAAAATCGACGGGCGCTTCGCAGTAGCGTTCTCAGACCCGTTCGACCTTCCGACCCAGGAGGAGGTGTCGCGGTGGACGCGCGGCAAGATCTGGACGCTCGTCGCGCCCGCGCCGGAGCTGAACGACGCCCTTCAACGGCTCAAGAGCCAGGCGGACGCCGCGAATCCCGCCCTCGCGATGGAAAACATCATGAAGGGCGACGAAAACGACATCGAGATGACCGCCGGCGAGGACAAAAGCGCCGACGCTCTCGACGCGACGCTCGACGCGGCGGGCGAGGCGCCCGTGATCCGCATGGTCAACACGATCATGATCGAGGCCCTCAAGACAAAGGCGTCCGACATACACTTCGAGGCGATGGAGAAGACCTCCCGCCTCAGGTACCGCATCGACGGCGAGCTTGTCGACCGCCCAGCGCCGCCGAAGGCCCTCCACAACGCCGTGGTGTCGCGAATAAAGATCCTCTCAAACCTCGACATCGCCGAACGCCGCCGCCCTCAGGACGGCCGCTTCAAGGTCAAGGCGCTGAAGAAGGAGGTCGACGTACGCGTGTCGATACTCCCGACGGTACACGGCGAGAAGGTCGTCATGCGTATCCTCGACAAGGCCAACCTCGCGCCAGGACTCGCCTCGCTCGGCCTCGACGACTACGCATACAAGGCGATGAAGTTCGCCATCGACCAGCCGCACGGCATCATACTCGTAACTGGGCCGACGGGCTCGGGCAAGACGACGACGCTCTACTCCTGCCTCCAGGACCTGAACCAGCCGAACGTCAACATCGTCACGGCCGAAGACCCCGTCGAATACGAACTGCCCGGCGTGAACCAGTGCCATGTGAACGTCGCGCAGGGCCTTACTTTCGCAGGCATCCTCAGGTCGGTGCTGCGACAGGACCCCGACATCGTGCTCGTCGGCGAAATACGAGACGGCGAGACGGCGGACATCGCGGTAAAGGCCGCCTTGACAGGCCACCTCGTGCTCTCGACGCTCCACACCAACGACGCGTGCGGCGTCGTCGCACGTCTCTTCGACATGGGCATCCAGCCCTTCATGCTCGCGTCGTCGCTGATCCTCGCGCAGGCGCAGCGCCTCTTCCGAAAGCTCTGCCCGTTCTGCAAGCAGCCTGTCGACGTTGACCTTGAGATGCTCGAGCTGAACAACGTCGACCCGAAGCCGTTCGAGGGCGCGACGATATACGGGCCCGTCGGGTGCCCGAAGTGCCACGGCTCGGGCTACAAGGGACGCGGTGCGATGATGGAGGTCCTGCCGATCTCGCCGAAGATCCGCGCACTCATCGAAAAAGGCGGCGATGCCGATCTCCTCAAGACACTGGCGCTCGAAGAGGGCATGGTGACGCTGAAGGAGGCGGGAATGATAAAGGTCCGCGCCGGGCTAACGTCGCTCCAGGCGGCGTTCGAGGTGACGGGCGGAGAGTGACGATCGGCAAGTTGAAAGTTGAAAGACCACCAACCACCAGCTACCAACTATCAACTACCAACTACCAACTTATAGTTAAGTACTCATGGCAAACATACCAAAGATCAAAGGCGCAAAGAAGCTTGCGAAGACGGAGGTCGTTCCGTTCACGAGGCAGCTCGCCTCGATGATCGGCGCGGGCATGCCGATCCTGTCGACGGTCCAGACGCTCGAGGAGCAGTGCGCCAACCCGGAGTTCAAGAAGGTCCTCGGACATCTGCGCGAAAAGATCGAGGGCGGCGACCCCCTCTCGAGCGGTCTCGCGTCGTTCCCAGCCCTGTTCGACGACATGTATGTCAACATGGTCGTCGCCGGCGAGCAGTCCGGCGAGTTCGCGGGCATCATGAAACGCCTTGCGTCGATCATGCAGGCCACGGCACGGCTCAAGGGGAAGGTCAAGAGCGCGATGACCTATCCTACGGTGATCGTCTCGATCGCCCTTCTCATGGCGGCTGGCCTCATCCAGTTCGTCGTCCCGATCTTCGCAGAGATGTTCTCCGGGTTCGGCAAGCCCCTCCCGTCGCTGACGCAGTCTCTCGTCGACATATCCGAGTTCGTCAAGCACTACTGGTACTACGTAGGAGGCACGGTCATTGTCGTCGTGCTCCTGTTCAGAAAATGGAAGTCGACCGAACGCGGCCGCTACAAATTCGACGAATTCAAGCTCAAGATGCCAGTGTTCGGGCAGCTCAACCTCAAAAGCGGCATCGGCAGGTTCTGCCGCCTTCTCGCGCAGATGACCAACGCGGGCGTGCCGATCCTGAAATCACTTGAAGTCGTCGCGCTCTCGATCGGCAACCGCGTCCTCGAAAAGTCGATCCTCGACGCGAGGAAGGAAGTCGAGCAGGGCAACCAGCTCAACGTGGCGCTCGACGGCAAGCCGTTCATGCCGGTTATCATGGTGAGGATGATTGCGGCCGGCGAAAAGGCCGGCAAGGTCGAGGACATGCTCGACTCGGTCGCCGACAGCTACGACGAAGAGGTAGAGGCACTACTCAGCACGCTGACGTCGCTGATGGAGCCCTTCCTCATGGTGTTCCTCGGCGCCATAATCGGCACCATCGTCCTGGCGATGTTCCTGCCGATCTTCAACATGGGCAGCCTCGCCACGTGACGGCGGGCACATACAGGAGTTACGCAATGACAGACGAAACCAGCACAGCGGAGGACACAAGCCGGCGTCTCGCGATAGCCGAGATGCAGGTAGAGCGCTCAAAAGTCGTGATGGAGTCGCTCGCCGGCTTCTGCCACGCGCTCGGCCAGCCCGCGACCGTCCTTCTGAGCTCAATCGAGCTTCTGAAGATGCCGGGAGTCGACGAAGACACGAAGCGACAGGTCATCGACATGTGCCACGAGGCCGTCCTCGAGATCAAGTCGCTGCTCGCCGAGATGAAGACGAGGCGCGAGTACGTGGCGGAGGCCTATCTTGCAGGCAAAGCCGAGGCGGGGAACATGATATCGTTGCCGGAATGGCGCGACAAGGCGCCGCCAAAGGCAAGCTGGGACAAGAAGTGAGATTAACCAGGGGTGGTGGAGATAAGGGGAGTCGAACCCCTGACCTTCTCAATGCCATTGTCAAGCAAAAACCCTAAAAAATCCTTTTGTTTTCATATATCCTTCGGTAGTTGTTGTGTTTGTGCATAGTAATGTGCATAGTTTCTCCTTGAATTTAACACCTAACTGTGCTATACTGTCCTTTGTTGTTTCGTGTTGACTTGCGGGCATGGGGCATAGTATGCCATACCCCAAAACCGAAGGAGGTAAAAATGGGTTTGAAACTGGTGAAGGACAACCACGGCGAATACCGCCGTATCTGGTACGCAACCATGCACGTGAACGGGACAACTCGGCTGACCAGCCGCAGACTGAAAACCCCGCTTCGCGGAAAGATACCGTTGGACGCAAATGGACGATTCTCGCTCAACCTTACAGGAGACGAAGCGTTCGAGAAGTCCAAGGCGGCGGCAGCTGCCGAATGGAAAGCCATTCTCGACACCGCCCGCAAAATGAAAGCTGAAGAGCGCAATTCGCCCGGCTACGCCGAGTCCGAGGCATTCCGCAAACTCATGGGGAGGGCAATTGAGAACTATCGCATAGAAGATATTCCTGAACTGAATGCTGACAGGAAACCAGAGTATGCACTTACATCCGGTAAACGTGATTGCCGCTACGGTCGGTCGGTATACAAGATACTCGAACATTTTGCCAAATGGTGCGCTCGCTATGCAAAAGATAAGCCGCGCGCCCAGAAGTGCGAGAAACTAACGGACATCAACCAAAGTGTCGTAAGCGCGTACTTTCGCGAAATATCCAAGATTCAATCCCGTAGCACATTTCTGAAGTATGTGTTTCTCCTTGCCAGTACCTATCGCTACTATATGCCAAGGGCGGTCGAAAACCCTTTTAAAAAGGAATATGAGGAATCTTACAAAAAGAGCTTGAAGGCAAATGTTGGCGTAAATTCCATTGTCCATGAAGCACCTTCTGAAGAGCAGATGCGGCAGATTTGGAAGTATGCCCGAAGCGAGACGGACAAGCCGTATCTGTATCGTCTTGCCGTCGTTGCCGCCTGTACAGGCATGAGAATTGGCGATTGCTGTAACCTCACGTGGGACAAGGTAGACTTGTTGAACAACCGCATCGTCACCAAGACAGCCAAGACGGGCAAGCACATTGCCGTTCCCATCTTCGACTATGCGCAAAGTGCGGACGATTACAACGAACTATTGGGCGAACTGCGGCGCGAACTGGAAGCGGCTATCGCGGAGCGCAAAGACGGTGAAAAGTATGTGATACCCGAAGCCGCCGCAATCTACAGACGCGACCCATCACGCATAAACAAACTTGGCAAGATGCTCTTCGCCCGTGCGCTCTTCTCTGCACCAGAACCAGAGGACGCCGTGCTTGTCGGCGAAGAACCGAAGAAGAAGTCCCCCGCCCAAATCCTCCGCATTATTGAAGCGGCAAACATGAAACCGGAGAAGAAGAGTCGGCTTATGCGGACATACGAACTCTTTAGCCACGGCAAGTCCTATCGTCAGATTGCTGATGCGCTTGGCAACTGCAAGGGAAACGTCTCCGAAGACTTGGCTATCGTCGAAGACATGATAGGCGAACGGTTGCGTCCGGGCAACCCGTACATGGGCGCGAGCGCAAAACCAAGCCTCAAGACGCTTCTCAAAAAGACACGCCGCGAGCGAAAGCAAGGACAACGCGCCGGGTGTCTATTCGGCTGGCACTCATGCCGTGTCTTTTTCGTCGTGACGGCAATCAATGCGGGTATCAAGCCAGACGACTTGAAGTACATCGTGGGACATTCCACCGTTCGCATGGTTCTTCACTACTACAACCCAGAAGAGTTTGCCGCCGCCGAGAAGATGCGGGCGCAGTTCCGGCGCAACCGCATGGAACTCGCCGCATCCAAAGTTCCTCAACAGAGTAACTCCCTCCCGATGGCGGACGCCCTTGCAGACGCAAAACGAGCCATCCTCGAGTCGACAACCATGACACCAGAAGCAAAGGCAAAGGCGGTGGCGGCGTTAATCATGCTGTCCTCTACCAGCAAATAATACACCGACAACGGCAATCCATTCTCAAGGACGGGGCGACACAATTTCGTGTCGCCTTGTTCTTTAACGAACCAAGTTGTATTGACCGTGCGGCATGGTGTGTAAACGCGGGACACCGCGAAACGCACATTAAGGAGCAAACAAATGGACGACATGACGCTCATGAGGAAACTAACCCTTGCCAGCCCTGAAAAAAAGGCGGCTGTCGCCGCCGTGCTGTCTGGCGCGGCAATCGTTGACAGGGGCAAGGCGCAGAATAAAGACACAGACGCCTGCCGTCTTGTGAAAATCACGGAGACAGCGAAACTTCTTGCCGTTGGAAGAAGCACCGTGTACAAACTCATCAAGACAGGACGCCTTGAAACGCGGGACTTGAACGGCTGTCAGCGAATCACTATGCGCTCAATCAAGGAATTTGTCAACGGCGAGCGTCCGGCAAACGCACAAACGGAAGCCATTATCGCCGAATCAAAAGCGCGATATGCACAGAGCAAATGCAAGTAGTTCGATTGCGAAAGGGCTTGTATTGTGGGCGATTTCCCACACATCAATCAGAAGGTCGAAAGAGAAAGTATAGTAGTCTGGACATATTTCCACACTTATGGGTAAGCGCGAACTGTCCCTTCATGCGAATAGTACAACCTCTATTTCTCATAACGTCCTGTTTGTGTATTCTTCTTCAGTATTTTTAAGATATTGCTCAAAGAGGGACGTATTCTTGGAATTCAAGTCTTTAGGTCGATATGGGACAGTGTACTCCATAGATGATGACATCATTTCACTCTCTGCCCAAGCCAGAATCCTATTCGTCAATTCTCTGTTTATGCCGAGTATCAAGCCAATGGGTTTTCTTCTTTTTGCATAATGCCATCCAAATGAAGCGAGGCTATGGCGACCTTCTGTAAGCCTTCTACGACACAATCGGCTTATGCACCTCAAGAACAAAACCCGTATGCGTCCACGAGCATCAATCCTGTATGGCTTATTGCGTTTGAAGTGCTTTTTTTGGATGACCCCCCACGCCTTTGCCCCAAGATGGCTTTGCAATCTCTTTGACACCGAAGAAATGCTTGTCATGTATTGAATCATCTGCGGCATTGATTGTATGCGTTCCACCAGCACACCACGCTCCTTGTATTCTAAACGAGCCTGTTCCGAGATAGTGCGTCGCTTAATGGAATTAAACCACAGCACAGATATAACCCTCTGTAGAAACTCCATTTTGGAACTGTCATCAGCAGATGGTGGTATAGCACCAACAAATTGCTTTTGGTCGGCACTAACGCGACTTTTCAATATGCGAGTGTACGATTTTTCTATCCAACCATCTTCAATTGGCGCATAAAATACAGCGTGTATATGTTCCGCTCCCGCTCGTGTGACTTCAACCCTGTAAATCATCGCACATTGTGGGAAACAGCGCGTAAATGACATCCGAAATGCTTCTACCGATGCGCGAAAGTCCTTCAGAACGATTCCATCCCAATGTTCCTCATGCCACGGCAAGAGCATTGAAACTCCACATCTCCACGAGCCTTCGGGAAGGTCACAAGACAACAACGCCACTTTCAATCTTCTTCTTGAATGGGTCGAGAAGGGCGTAATAACGCCACGTTTCTTGCCCTTCGGGGAAGGGAGAAAATGCTTTCCCAAGCCGACACAAACTTCGATGCCGTTTTCGTGTTGATAGATGTAGTCATTGTAGTACGGGCTATCCGATGTCTTTTGCTCCCGATGTCGTTTGTGCGATTTCAACGTGTAACGGTACACCTTGTCACTTGTTGCCCGATATTCTTCTTCCGTGAGTGAACGCATTATAATCTGTCTTGCATTGATTCTCGTCTCCTCGATGTCTTCCATAGCGTCTTATGCTCCTTTCTTGTTTTCGATTTCTGACAGTTGGCGGTTTATGTTGGCGGCGACCTCTCGCGGCAAGTACCACATGGCGGGATGCCCCGCTATCGGTATGAACCGCTTTAGCCACACGGGGTTCGACAGCACCCAGCGGCACGGGTCTTCCGCGTCGGCTTCGTATTCGACCACGCCGACGATTTCCCCTGCGTGTTTCGCAAGCGTCTCGTAGGACGGCAACTCCCGCTCGACGATCCTGCCGCTCTTCCAGTTGGCGGCTATGTACGCCTTGTCCTCGTCGTATTCCGCTCGCGTGTAGTTGCGGCTGAAATGCACGGCGCACAGCCCGCGAACGCTACACGGCTCGCTACTGCGCACCTCGACGCGCTTGTAGCCGTGCATCTCACACCACCCCCAAATCCACTTCACCGTATATGCGCATTTCACGTCCATAGGCTAATCCTCGTCGTCGAATGAAATACCAAGGCTACGCTTCATATCCGCCTCCTGTCGCCCGAAGGCGTCCTCTTCCATCGGTATGCCCGTCTCTTCCTCCTTGCGGACGCGAAGTTTGTACACCTCCTCGCCGAAAAGTTCGGGGTCGGCAAATATCTCGCCGTCGAGCATATTCACCAGTTCGTTCAAGGATTTCTTCGAGGTGTCCGTCTTAAGTATCTCGTCTGCCGTCATCGCAATCTCCTTTCACCAAGGTTTACCATACCTTGCATAGTAATCTGCCGCAAGAATCTCGAACTCGTCGAAGAGGTTGCCCTCTGGCACATATCGTCCCATTGCCGGATGCCAAGCCATCCCAGAACCTTTGGGAAGGGTGTAGTCCCTCTTGTGTTTCACGGTGTGCCTGACGCCGTTCTCGTCTATTGCCGTCGTCGGGTTTGGAAATACGATTACGGGCGGCTCGCTCATGTCATTGTCTTTCATAGAACAATTCCTTTCTCGTTGGCTTTGTCCGAGTTAGCACATTCATCATCTCATATCAGCTTTTCATCGAGATAGACGTCTGCAAGCACATCGTCCATCATGCGACTGTAGTCTGCCTCCGTCACGGCCTGGGCTGTGTGGGCTTCTACAAGCGAAGTCATCATGGCCTCCCGCGAGACGCTCCCTCGCTTGTAGCGGTCGTACATCCCCAATACGCCGCCTCCATCGCGCCCTTCGCCAAACGGCGAGAGGTTGAATCCGGCGGCTCGTCCGAGCGAAAGCAGCCTGTCCACGGCCCTGCGGAACATCAAAACGCTCTTTGTGCGCCAATCGTCAAGCCCCGCAATGACAATACTGATTCGCGGCAGCGGAACGGGCGTCTTTAAGTTGTAGATGGTGAGGTTGGGTATTCGCCGTTGGGCAAATGCCTCAAGGCGGAGTCTCATTTCCTGCATCAAAAGCGACCGCACGATAAGAATGCCCAGCCCATCGTCCGTGCAGGGGTTTTCGATGTGCGGCAGCTTTTTCCCCTGCTCTTCGGCTTTCTGCGCGACAAGCGGGGGATACACCACCTCAAGAGGCGGTAAACAACTCTTAAGTCGCCGCAATCCGGCTTCACATCCAAAGGCGTATGTCAGCGTTTCTGTCTTCGCGTTCATTGGTCTTGCTGTCTCCTATTTTTGTTGATTTGATTTTCGTGCAATGCCCGCTATCGTCGGTCGTAAGACCTAAATTCAAACATTGCGAAAAACTTGCTCGTCATCGAAGTTCTTGTTCATTTTGAGGTGCTTTTTCGGATGCTATCGCGCGCCCACGCGCCCGCGACCGTCACTGCGCATGTTTTTACGGTGTACATGTGCCTTCTCCCGAATTCCAGCTCTTCGCGTTTTTCTGCATTTCCCACCTCGCAACATCATGTCCGCAAGCAGATTTCCGAGACATACATCATCTTCGCGGATTGGTTTGGAGAAGCAAGCAAAATGGCATACTCCGCATCCGCCCGGCTATCGAACCATGTGCAATGCTTCAAAGACGCCACCCAAGAGAATCCAGCAGTCTTGAACCCCCTCGCAAGTGCGAACACGCGGGCGGACTCATTGCCTTTCGGCATAACACGGCAAACGACATATCCACAGTCGCCCTTGAGACCTTTTCCCGCATCATCCTGCGCCACGGCAACTTCTCCGCCGCCGAGCCGCACAACACGAATGGGTGCAAGGGCATCCGCCAAACGCGCCGCCATGCTCTCGCCCTCGTCATCGTCTTGGGACGCGAAGACGGCGTAGATGCCGACATCGCGGGCGGACAGAAGCGCAGGGCGCATCCCCTCGACAAGAGGCACGTCGGCGGCGGAGCAGACCGCATCGACGACCAAGACGATTATGGGCAACTTATCGCCCGTCTTCTCGTCGTACTCGTCAAGACTGCCGACCCCCGCACGGGCAAACAGCCCTTGGCGACGTTCCATTTCGGGCGCGAAGAAACCCATAGCTTCCAGCGGTGCGTTGTCCGTCTCGACCTCCGCCTTGACATTGGGGATGTCTGGCAGCATCTTCAGGATCGTCTGCCGTCCGAATGCGCGTATCTCCAGTTCGCCCGCCGAACGTCCATCCGCCAGCGATTCAAGAAGGGAGCGCAGGACGCGTAACCGCTTCTTGTGCGAAGCACACCCCGCGAGGAGAAGCCCCGCCCCAAGTTCCGTACCGCCGATGTCGATTGTATCGCCAGCCGCGCTGTCGATAGTTGCCGTCAATTTCGAGTTGTTCATTGCCTTGATTCCTTTTTCGTTTCAGTTGCTGGTTTTGTAGTCGAGTGCATCTTGAGCATCCCGAAGGTCGCTCCAGACCTCCATGTACGCATCGTCGCGCACCGTGCCGTCGTGGGCGGCATCCTTGAAGTTGCCGTAGTCGATTGCCTCCGCTTCCCCGGCGGCTATCCGCGCCCATTCTGCGCGTGGAAAGTCCATTCGCCAGCGGTAGTCGCCCGTCGGAGTCGCATGGACGCTTGGCTCTACGCCGTGCGCACGGCAAAGCCGCTCAAGGTCGCCTCTGAATCGTGCGCGGACATGTATCGTGTCCGGCTTGGAGTTGTGGCGCACCGCGCTGAAGAACCCGTTTTTCACGAATAGCCACATGGCGGTTACTCTCCCCTCTGGCTGTTGTCCTTGCCCGCAAACCTCTTTGTGAGTTCCCATCCGGGCTTGCGGTCGCGTCCCGCACGGACGGCGGCATCCACACGCGCCCGTCGCGCAGTGTTGGCGGCGAGGCGTCTTGCCGCCCATGCCTCCGCCTTCGGGGTCGCCGCCACATGGCGCACAGCATCGTGGACGAGCCGCGCAACGATGACGCTCATCGTCACGTCCTGTGCGTCCGCAAGCGTCATGATTTTCGCCGCGTCGCCGATGTCGCACCGGCTCATCAGCGCGTAGGTCGTCGGTCTTGCCTGTCTCATCGTTTCTCCTTTCGTTTCTCGTTTTTCTTTGTCCGCTCAAAGCACCACGAGCAATGCACCCCTTGGAGAAACTTCAAGCCACCAGTCTTTGTCCAAAACTGGTGGCTCTGGAACCCAGTTTCCCTTTCGGGCACATCCGCTTTCGCACTCCACCGTGGCAGTTCCGTCGCTCGGTTGGCATCATTGCTTTCGCAATGAACTCATGATGTTCTGAACGCTGTATATTATACCAAATCCGCCGTCCGAGGACAATGGGGTTGCACGAAAAATCGCCGCGAAATCGGGTCGTTGCTACCCGTGTCACGTAAGCCACTCCTTCGACAGCGCGGAGAGCTTCTGCATGAGGGCGCGGGTGCGGGAAAGCGCAAGAATGATGGCCTGGTAGTGGTCGATGTCTTCATTCGCGAGCGTGCGTCCTTTTCTGTCCTTGAGCCACTTCTGCGCAGGCTGGTAGCCGCCGATGAAGAAGCCGAAGTCCGCCTCGTTCACATGGTCAAAATACTGCCCGTCGTTGATGTACACCTTGCCGTCCGCAAAGCGCACGTCCTCGACGGCGTTGCTTCCGCCTTTCGGGAAGTTGGCGATGCGGTTGCGTTCGCCCGCCGTGGGCTTTGTCTTCATCAGATGAAGTTCGCGCAGCTCGCCGCCGATCTTCGCCAGCTTCCTGAACGTGGCGGCGTTTGTCGGATAGGGTATGCGCGGGAAATCGACCTTCAGGAATTCCCTGTAGCGTTCGCGGTATTCGGGTGTGTGCAGAACGGCATAGATGTAGTCGAAGATGGACTCGGGCGTGATTTTCTCACGCGGAGACGCAGAGGCGCGGAGAGATTCTTCAATCTTCGTGACGACATCTTTGTCCAGATTCGGCACTTTCTCCACCTTCCCCAGCGTGTCGTGGTAGAGGTAGAGAGGAAATACATAGCCACGCTCTTTCGTACGGTTTGAGACAAAGCAATCATCCACAAGGCAATCCGAGACACCAACAAGATTCCAATCATTCGTGGCAAGGTGCTTGCAAACGACAAGCGCAATGTTGTCATGCTGGTGGATATGTTGCATGACGGGCTTTCTCTGCCGCCACACTGTCTTCGGAGAAAAACATACCCATCTATCATCAAATGGGCGATAGGCATAACGGACTATATTACTATCGGAATCTATCGGCAAGTTGCCCAAGACAAAAGAGGCATAGTTTTTCCCAAGACCATACTTTGCCTTGAGTTCCGTTTCCTTGTAGCCTTTGCTGTTGATGTCGATTATTCGCTTCTGGAGTTCTTCTTGCGTATGCGCAACCGCAAACGAATCTCCCATCGTTAGAACTGCGGTACTATTGACCGGCAACAACTCGTCAATGCTAAATCCAGATTGGTACTGGTCACTCCCCGCCACGTTCTGTGGCACAAGCAAATAATAAGGCGCGGTTGGCGTGACAGTTGCGAAGTCCACACCCGAAAGCGACTTGTTTTCAAGATAGGCGAACTTGTCCTTGCGCGTTCCCCAGAGGTCGGCGTAATGGACTTTCGCGAGTTCTCCTTTCTTCTTCTTTCCCGTCTTGACGAAGATGTTTATCGTCGTTCCGACGGTGATTGAAAACACGTTCTCGTCCTTTCCGCCGTCCGGGGCTTTCTCATGCTTCATCGAATTGCCGTGGAGGTTCAGCACGTAGATTTCATCGAAGCAGTCCAAGAGCCGCCAGCGCATGCCTCTGAACGTCGGATTGTCGAGAAGCCCGTGGTTGTTGATGTAGGCGAGAACGCCTTCGCCTCTGCGCTCCACGTAGTCCTGCGCAAGACGGATGAACTTCACATAGTCGTCGTTCAGCCAGTGCTTGCGCTCCTTGAGTTTTTCCGTGCCGCCCGGTTCCGTCTTGTAGTCCGCAACGAGGTCGGAAATCCACTTGCCGTTGTTCTGCGAGATGCCGCTATAGGGCGGGTTGCCCATGACGACCATCACGGGGCAGTCGCGCTTGACGGCGTTCGCGGCGTTTGCCTCTGCGCCGAGGAGGATGTCGAAGAGCGAACCGCCCAAGTCCTTCGCCTTTTCAAGCGAATTGGTAAGAAAGATGTTGAAGCGTTTGTCTGTGTTGTGTTCATAGCCGGTGTCGGCGAGAACGCGGTCGAGCTTGATGTGCGCCATCGTGTAGGGGGCCATCAGAAGTTCAAAGCCGTTGAGACGCGGAATGAGGTTTTCGGCGACGTAGCCGGGCCACTTGCCCTTGTTGGCGAGGAACTTGCCGTAGATGCGGTTGATGCACTCCGCGAGGAACGTCCCCGTTCCTGTCGCAGGGTCGAGAACCTGGACTTTCGGCACGGTCTTTTTGACCTTCTTCGTCAGGGACTTTCCCGTGTCGCAGTTCTCCGTCACTTCAATCTGCACCATATCGCGGCTGGCTATACCGTCAGCGATGCCGAATCGTTTCACAAGAATGTCGTCGACGGCACGGACGATGAAGCGCACCACGGGAAGCGGCGTGTACCATACGCCTCTATCCTTGCGCAGTCCCGCGTCGTAGGCGTTGAGGAAGTCCTCGTAGAAGTGAATCATCGGGTCGCTGCGCTTTTTGGACTTTCCGTAGTCCTTCATGATGCCGCGCACGTCAGCGGCGGCGAAGAGACGAACGATGTCATCGACGGGCCACTTGATTTCTTCCTCGATGTCGGAATTGATGTGGTTGAAGAGTTTGCGCAGGAATGGATTGGATTTCGGGATAAGACGCGCCGCCTCTTCGCGCGAGAAGTCCTCCGGCGTGTCGTCGTGGAGACGGGCGGCAAACATTCCGTAGGTGAGCGTCTGCGCGTAGATGTCGGAGAACTCGTCCGCGTTGGTGCCGGGCATGAGTACGCGCTTGAAGCCCTCCATCAGTTCCCAGAGCGTCGAACCTTTGGCATTGCCGCTTGAAAGGAACTTCTGCGCGGCTACCTGAAGAAGCCGCGCCTTCGCCGCCATGAGCTGCGCAAGCTGGGTCGGGGAGGTGATTGTCTGCGGCTCGGCGTCGCCGAGGCGTTCTATGAGCGCGACGAACTTGCCGAAGTTTTCTGCGAGCGGACGGATGCCGTCGTCCACCACTTCGCCAATGCGCACGGAATCGGAGAACGCGCCGTTACCGTAGAAGTGAAAATCGAGGAAATCGGTAAAGGCTATCGTCTGGTATGCCGCCTTGTATCTGTCGAACTGCTCCTTGTAGCCGGAATCCTTCTTGCCCGCGAGGTCGCCCGCGCCTATCTTCTTCGTCTCGACGATTGCAATCAGAAGCCCGCCGTCAGGATCGGCCGTGATTGTGTAGTCGGGCTTGTTGCGCTCCATCGGTTTCGGCTCGTTCGTGACGCCGCGATTGGGGAGCAACGACCGCAGAAGCGGTGAAAGCGCGTCGCGGTAGGACACTTCCGTGCCGTCGCCTTTCTTGTAGATGTCGTTCACGGCGTCGATATACGCCGCACACGCCGCTTCCTTTTCGGTCACGGAAGCGGACTTCTGAACAGTCTTTTTCGTCTTCATAAAAGGGCCTCTCTTCTTGTGCTGACCCGAGGCCGTGAGATTTGCCTTTACCAAACACTCGAAGAGAGGCCACGCTTGCGCGTGAACCTCGCAACGAATCGCTTGGTGAAATTTCTCACGTTTCGGGCCAACGACTTGTTGCAGTTCCCTGCAAATTGAACGCCGCCGCAAACTTGCGTCCGCTTTGGCTATGTCCCTTCGTCTCGCCTTGCTTCGAAGCGCAAATTGAGTCGAATTGGTGCATATTATATCATTTATCCGCCTCCAGCGGGGAAGAAATATGGTATAATAAACGCCTATGACCGAAACAGACAGGATAGAATACAAACGCGAACTTTCGCCCGACATCGACCTTGAGGAAGAGGCCGTTGCTTTTCTCAATCGACGTGAAGGCGGCATCCTGTATATCGGTATCGACAAATTGGGAAATCCTGTCGGCGTGAAGGACATCGACGGCGACATCCTCAAAATAAAGGACAGACTGCGCAACAACATCCTTCTTCCGTCCGCAATGGGGCTGTTCGATGTGACGGCGGATGTTATAGGCGGCGCGAAAGTCATCAAAGTGTTCTTCGCGGGCGGAAGCGAAAAGCCATACTACCTCAAACGTTATGGCATGACTCCGAAAGGCTGTTTCATCCGTGTGGGTACGGCTTGCGAGCCGATGCCGGAGGCGATGATTGAAGACCTGTTCGCAAGGCGTGTGCGCAACTCCATCGGGCGCATCCGTTCCGTCCGCCAAGACCTCACCTTCGAGCAGTTGCGCATCTACTACCAAGAACACGGCTTCAAACTCAACGACAATTTTGCGCGGACGCTGGAGCTGCTGACGGACGACGGTGCATACAACTACGCCGCGTATCTGCTTGCCGACGAAAACGCGAACTCAATCAAGGTTGCGAAGTATGCGGGGCGCGACCGTGTGGAACTTGTCGCCAACAACGAATACGGCATGACATCGCTCGTCACCGCTACAAAGCGCGTAATCGAGCGGCTGAAGGTAGAGAACACCGTGCGGACGCGCAAGACCGCCTTGGAGCGCATCGACACGCCGCTGTGGGACGAACGCGCCGTGCGCGAAGCCGTCATAAACGCCATCGTCCATAACGACTACACTCGCGAAGTGCCGCCCAAGGTCGAACTCTTCTCCGACCATCTGGAGATAACATCGTTCGGACGCTTGCCGGAAGGTCTGACAAAGGATGACTTCTTCGCGGGTGTCTCAATTCCGCGTAATAAGGAATTGATGCGCATCTTCCGCGACCTTGAACTCGTCGAATCGCTCGGTTCCGGCATGGGCTACATCATGCAGAAATACGGGCGGGAGAACTTCGTGTTTCTCGACAACTTCATCCGCATGACCGTCCCATACATCACCAAGGACAGGGAGGGGAAACCCGTCGCC